>CAYZKP010000074.1:0-4338 GCA_964479245.1 uncultured Candidatus Saccharibacteria bacterium
CCTGGTCTTCGCTTCCGCATGACTTTGAGGAGAATCTAGAACCTGGATTTGAAGAAGTTTTTTTTCATATCTTGTCGGGCGGGCTTAAGGGCAGAGAGCCAATTGCGTGGCAGCGGGGAAAGGGTATGTGGTACGACGGCGCACTAATTGATGAGATGTGGCCAGTCAAGAATGCTACCTTTAGCACAGTCCCTATGGGGTATCATCCTGTTGTCGGGGAGCCGGGAGTTCATGTATCTTATGTGTGGTGCTATTTGGCGAAACATAAACGGTGGGAGAAAATAAAATAATATGCTACATCAAGCAGCCGGAATGGCTGCTTTTTCACATCTGACTTATATAATGGGTTGCTAGTTATAATTTTGTATGACACGAAAGAAATCAAAGGTTTTTTTATATTCAATCTTCCATCTCAATATTGCCTACTCATCAATTCCCGAAGAAGAGAGGCTGGCAGTTATCAAGCGTTGCTATTGGCCGCTTTTGCGGCTTGCGGAAAAATTTCCGGGGGCTGTTTCAGTTGAGGCGAGCGGGTATACTCTTGAACAGATTAAAATTCTTGATTCAGACTGGCTTAAAACTCTTCGAGATCTTTGCGATAGGAGAGCGGTCCAGTTTATCGGTAGTGGTTACGCGCAAATCATTGGACCGCTTGTGCCCGCTCGGGTAAATGAGGAAAATCTAAAAATTGGAAATGAAATATATGAGCTATTACTGGGGAAAAGACCAACAATCGCGTATGTAAACGAACAAGCGTATTCACGAGGTCTCATAAAGCACTATAAAAAAGCAGGGTATGAGGCGATTGTTATGGAGTGGAATAATCCACGGCTTTCTCATCCAGAATGGCATGAAGAATTTCAATATTACCCTCATCATGCCGTGGATGATGAAGGTAACTCACTGCCGGTTGTTTGGAACAATTCTATCGCATTTCAAAAGTTTCAACGCTATGCGCACAATGAAATAAATTTAGATGAATATCTTTCATACATTCGCTCTCACGCAGGAGAGAGTAATCGCGCGTTTCCGCTATATGGTAATGATGTTGAGATTTTTGATTTTAGACCGGGTCGTTATAAAGGAGAGGCGCCGCTTACAGAGGAATCAGAGTGGAAACGAATAGCCGTTCTTTTTGAGCGCATTCACGCTGATCCGGATTTATCTTTTATTCTTCCAAATAACGTCTTGAATAAGTGGTCACCACAGAAATTAGGGTGTCTTTCTCTTGAATCGCCCGACCAGCCGATTCCGGTCAAGAAACAGATGAAATATAACATTACTCGTTGGGCGCTTACGGGGAGAGATAATGTAAAAATAAATTCAAAATGTTTCAGAATTTTTAATGCTCTGTGCGCTGCCGAACAAGAGACTGGAAACGAAAAAGTGAACGATAGCATGTGGAAAGAGCTCTGTTATTTGTGGGGGAGTGATTTTAGGACGCATATTGATGGAGGGCGATATAAAGAATTTCTGGATAGGCTTGAAGATGCGTGCAAGATTTCCTCAAGGCTTGTCCGCCGAGTTGACCATGTAGAGAGAGCACGCACTTCTCACGGGGATGATACAGGAAAATGGTGGCGTGAAGAGAGAGGGCGGGTTATTGTTGAAACTGCCACAGTACGTGTCGCTTTTAACACGAAAAGAGGTCTTGCAATTGAGCCGCTTATTTTTTGGAACATTTCCCCTCGGCCGATTATAGGCACTGTTCCGCATGGTTACTACGATGACATTACGCTCGGGGATGATTTCATGAGCGGGCATACATCAATTGATATCCCTATGCGACCCGAGATGACTGATTTGGGGCATGTTACTAACGTGTATGTAAAAAATGAACCTGCGTATATTGAGGTTTCTGGAGATATGGTTATTGATGCGGGGACCATACACAAAACGGCGCGAGTGTATAAGCAGGATTCGAAAATTGATTACTCATTTTCTTTTGATTTAAAAGGAGTTTCTCCATCTTCTTTCCGTTCTGGAATTTTTACGTTTATTCCCGGATCGTTTGACCACAAGACGCTTTATTATGGTTCTCATAACGGGGGAGAGGACATTGAACATTTCTCTCTTGCAGAGAGTAGAAATATTAATCCAACACTGGTTTCTTCTCTTGTTTCTTCTCGAATGGCACTCGGTAACACCGAAGGAGTTTTTGTTGTGGGCGACAAAGATAAACAATTGATATTGAAAACGGATATGGGGCAAGTTGCGGGACTTCCAATGCTTCAGTTCAGCGATATGCCGCGAGAAGAAACTTTCCTCCTACGCGTTTTGTACTCTCTCGGAGAATTTAATGAAACGAGCTTTCTTGCCGAACAACGAGCGGCAAGAAAATTTTCCTTCACCGTAAGCATTGAAGGAAGGGATGCTCAATTGTAAAAAACTTGGCGTTGTTTGTTAAGTAGTGTATTTTTTTATAGAAACAAGAGTTTGCAGGCGGAGGATTGTAATGCCTTGTTATCACAGCAAGCCCGCTTTCTTTGTTGGTAACGCGAGTGAAATTGTTGCAGGGTAAATCAAGAATAAAGCGAGGGGTCCGAATTGGTTCATGGGTAATTTCATGCCAGAGGGTAGTGTACAGCGTCGCACAGATTTTGAATCTGCATATACTGAAGCAAATCGTGGATTTGCAAAATGGGGCAACGGTAATCCGAATGCTTCGTGGGTTGATTATAAAACGGTTTTCACATTCTCGTTTCTTGTGGCTGGACGTCTCGCAGGTTTCTTTCCGGAGCGTACGGTTATTATGGACAAGTCGTCGGACGTTGTGTTTTACGGACCGGGGATGCGGCACACATGGCTTGTGCTTGAAGATGGAACAAAATGGTTTTCATTTCGATTCCCATCGGTAAAGGGTGATGCGATTCCAATTCCCGAGTCAGAAACGCCGCGAGATATCGGTAAAGAGATTGACCACTTGCTTAAATAAAGATACATATCGGTTATGGCCGTGCGAACACCTCGCACGGCTTTTTTTTGTTATATATTTTGTTATATTAAATTGTATGAAATATTCCTTTCATTACATTTTTGATGTCCGCTATACTCTCGACCAGAGTGCAGAGCGCAAAATTGCGAATCATTTCGTGATTTTAAGCGCTATCACTAAGTTTATTTCACCGCTTCCAACGTGGATTTTTCTTAATCTTGGCATTAAGCCGGATTGGGTTACTTTTGCAAGCATTCTAGCGCTTATCGTAGGAGCATTTTTATTTACGATAGGACAGGCCGTGTGGGGCGTTGTTGCTATTTTGTGCTTTGCTCTTTTTGATTCGGTGGATGGAGATATGGCGCGTTGCGTCGGTCCCACTTCGTATGGAGCCACGCTGGACTCCTTTGGCGCTGACTTTTTCTATGCGCTTATCCCGACTTCACTCGGGTATTATCTGTATTCAATTGATGTAGCGGTTGGGTCGCTTGGTCCAGAAAACATTTTCCTTATAGCCGCTTTCGTATCCGTGACACTGCTGCTCTACCGCCTTGTTAGAGCAAAACACTTTCTCTTTTCTACAGGGAAAGGTACAAAAGAAAGTATTGCATATCAAATACCCACCCCTCCTCATCATGGGAGTTTGAACAGCGTGCTGAAAAACACTCTTTTTCGTCTTGTGAAGTTTTCCAGATCAACAATCGTCAGGAACAATTTCTTTGCCGAACCCGGCATGCTTCTCTTTTTCTCTCTCTTTTCTCTTTTAGGATGGTGGAAAGTGCTTGCATTGTATTTTATTATTCTTCTTTTTTATAACAGCGCTTTTTTAATTCAAAATTTTGCTCACGCGTACATTTCGTTTATTAAACAGGAAGGGATAAAATAACGTATCACAAAATCAACGTGAAAATCGTCATCTTTACTAGCAATGCCTTACGGCATAAATATATTGCAAATATCCTTTCTGCTGAAGCGGGTGAGGCGCTTGTTGTTTCCGAGTGCAAATCTCATGACAGTGTTGCGGAAACAGCGGCAGGTGTCTCTTTAATGCATGAGCATTTTGCGTTGCGCGCAAAAATCGAAGAACAATTTTTCGAAAATCACGCCGCTTTTCTTCCAAATGTTCTTCCCATTATGTACAAGGAAGTAAACCTGCACTTTGTCTATAAAATAGTCAAACAATATGAACCCGATGCGGGGTTTGTGTTCGGCTCCTCAATTATTAAAGAGCCGCTCTTGTCTCTTATCCCCCGAGGTAAATTTATTAACTTACATCTCGGGCTTTCCCCGTATTATCGGGGCGCAGGAACAAACTTTTGGCCGTTTGTGAACAAGGCATTAGAATATGTGGGGTCTACGCTTTTGCATATTGATGCCGGCATTGACACAGGTGACATTATCAC
>CAYZKP010000075.1:0-2823 GCA_964479245.1 uncultured Candidatus Saccharibacteria bacterium
TCAAATGTTTTTTATCGGCGGCGCCGCAATTGGACTTGGCGCCCTCGTCGGATTTTTGTTTGCATAAATTTTGCTACCAGCATCAAAAAACAACATCCTCACATTCTTGAGAATGTGAGGATGTTGTTTTGAGAAATTATTTTAAATTTTCTAATTCTTTTTTTATTGCTTGAAATACCCTATCCTCTTCCCATTCACCCATACGAACACTCTCCCCAACACTTTTTTTCTGAAGAATTTCTCGAACGATTTCGGCATCCCGTTCATATACTTCCGCAATATCATCTTTTCCGAGATTCCTCGCATACGCCGCAAACGCATCAAGCTGCAGACGCATCTGTTTTAATTGGAGTACTTGAAATGGATGTTTTACTAATCGTTTTTCATCTGGTTCTACAAATAAATCCTTGCATAACTTTATAAGATGGGAACGTTCAGCGCCCACAACAACACGGGGGATTTTTGATAATTCGCCACGAAAATTTCCTGAACGAAAATATTGTATAGTCGGAAGCTCGCCATGTCTAATATCATTTTTAATTTTTTCAAATTTCTCTTTAAGTGAAATGCTGTAGGTGACATCAATGCCGATTGCAAGGTGATCTGTTTTTTTCTTCTGATACTCAAATTCAATAATTCCATCAACCCCATGATACCAATCATCAAAATCCGAGGTCTTAATAATAGAAGTGCCCTCTCCAAGCCATCCATACTTATGAGCACCGCGATGAAATATTCCTTCAAACAAGAGAGCAAGATTTTTTGCCTCGAGACGCTCTTTGGTGGCATTTTCCATAAAGACACGATTTCTGTCTTCTACATACGCAAGATGTGCGGCTATCGTATCCTTATCATATATGTCAAGAAAATCATTGGGATCAATTTTCTCCCCTTCAAGCATGTCATTTATTTCTCGAAGGGCACGATCTAAAAGAGCTTGTTCAGCAAGATTGCTGTTTTCAATCTCCCGTAAAAGTTTTCCTTCATGCGGATTAAGCGCCATAAGCCTCTATAATTAATTAGAATGTACTATACTTCTTTTTGACTTCAGCTTCAACTTCTTCCCGCGGACGACCATATTTCATATACGACATTTCTTTGAGTTGCTGTACTTTTTGGAGATCCGCGCGCGGGAACGGCTTGATTTCAAGACTAAATGGCTGTGCTGGGCGACCGTTAATCAGGAGCCGCACATAGGCATTGAAGTTGTCTATGTTTAATAAGTCATTTGCGTTAAACGTTGGCGCAAATTGTTTTTCAAGATATTCGGCATCATCTGCTCCCACACGAAATGCCGCAAGAGACCCGACGTTTCCGAATACCGCATCTCTGATGCCTTCTTCAAGCTGAGCGATAAATTGATGCGCAACGGTGAGAGAAAGTTTATATTTACGCGCTTCCGAAAGGATAACCGCGATGGAATCCGTGGTTACATTTTGAAACTCATCTATGTAGAGATAAAACGGAGAGCTTTGCCCCGCGCTCTCAGAGCGAGAAAGCGCCGCCATTAAAATTTTGCCGACAAGCACAAGGCCAATCAAGTTTGACTTAAGTTCCCCAAGCCGTCCTTTTGATAAGTTCACCAGCAAAATTTTTCGCTCGTCCATGAGGCGTCTAAAATCAAACGTAGATTTCTCCTGCGCAATCACCGGTCGCATAATTTCATCGGCCATAAATACATCAAACTTGTTTGTGACATACTGAGCAAAATTTGCAAGCGACTGCTCCCCCGTCGTGCGCTCCGCGTTATCCCAAAACTGCGCGATAAGCGGATTCTTATTTTGCGATAATTTAAGTTTGCGAAAGGCGCTGTCGGCAAGTACACGCCCCACTTCAATTAAAGTGTTTCCCGATTCCGGATGTTCCATAACAAGCAAGGTTGAGTTTCTGAAATACTGTTCAAACGCCGGCCCCATTGATTCCGGCACCGCGCCAAAAAGTTTCCGGAAAATAGAAAGCAGCTCGTCAACAACAAATGTTTTCTGCTCGGGAAACCGCGGATCGTATTCAAGCATGTTAAGCGCCATAACGCGAGAAGTGTACCCAGGATCAAAATAAATGACATCGTCATATCGTTCAGGAGGAATTGCGCCGAGCACATCCACAATGTCCGCTCCGTGGGGGTCAATCATGCATACGCCTTCTCCGTTTTTAATATCCTGCGCAATCATGTGTTTCAGAAGCGTTGTTTTTCCAGTCCCTGTTTGACCAACAACGTACAAATGGCGCAAACGATCTTCTTTGGTCAAAAATACAGACGTTTCTTTTCCACGATAACGGTTGACACCAAGCTGTGTCCCTTGCTGTGGCACACTAAGCGGAGCGGGAGCACTTTTTGCTTTTTCGTGTTTTAGTTGTGGAGATACCGCAGGGCCCTGTATCGGAACATGAATAACGCTTGTTAATTCTTTGAGATTAAGCGGCAAAGCATATTTTGAAGCATAGTCACGAAAAGAAAAATCTTTCAAAAGTACGTCCAGCTTGCCCGCAGATAAACGCTTGAACGATAATTTATTTCCAAGCGTATTTTCAAGTTGGTTAAACGCCGATTCAATATCGGAAAGAATTGCCTCTGCGCGATCTTTAGTTTCTGCAGACGCGATAATACGAACATTGGCGTTTACAATTTGACTTTGCACTTTATTTTTGATGTTCTCTATCACAATCGGATCCGGCAGGGGCTTCGGTTCATCTTTTTTCTGCTTTGACGAGATGCCAAACAGCTCTTTAAATACTGTAACAAAAGCCCTGCCAAACCCCTCGCCCCTGAGTGCCTCTTTGACAGACGTTCCTTTTTGAATTTTCTGTAATATGCTTTTGTAT
>CAYZKP010000075.1:2833-4324 GCA_964479245.1 uncultured Candidatus Saccharibacteria bacterium
CTCGCAGGAGAAAACACGACCTGAACCGCGGCTCCGCCGCCATTTTTTTCAATATTTGAAAATGTGTTTAACACAACATTAAGCGGATCATAATCAAACGTGTCATATGTTTTAAGCGGAAAAACAGGGTTTTTTGAGAGCGTCGCGCATGAACCAACCGACGACCCGCCTTCAACAAAAATATTGTAATCATTTTTTTGCTCACGCACTGAAGCATCGGGAAAAATTGATACAATCTGTTTCTCAAACAGGTCGCGTTTATGGTCGGGCACTGCCGCGTAAAGCGTAATTTGGTCGGTTTTGTCCGGCAACGCAAGCTCAATCGTAAAATGTGTTTTTGAAGACTTGCTCGAGCCGGAGACAGAGAGCATGCCCGCGTAAAACTGCTCCATTCCCGAAAGAATTTCTTTGAGCGACCGTTTTTCTTCAGGGTCTTTACCGTGGCTCGGCATGACAATTTCATACAGCGTCATGTGCAATATTTTCCACAAAGGCCCCTTTTCTTTAAGGCCGCTCACGGGGAAACCTTCTTTGATATATTCAACAAGAAGGCGGTGGAAATCGTCCTCAATGTGCGGATCTTTCATTTTTTCAACAATAGAGAGCGTGTTTTTCACGCCTTTTTTCTGCAGGATTCCTAAAAGCTCGCCCATTTTGTCGTCGTGCGCCTCCGGCGCAAGATCAAGCACAATACTCTCTTTTTCTTTTTCAGAAAGAACGTACGCGGGCTCAAGAACTTCCTCGGGACGTTTTTGTTTATACTGGGAAACTTCCGTGTGAACAATATTGCGCGAAGATACTGACTCGCCTGCCGTGCGGAGCACTTCTTCTTTTTGTTTCACCTGTGAACGCAAAAAATCAAGCTCCTCTTGTGGAGTTTTAAATTGTTGTAATCCTCTTACGGTTTCCTGAACCATGGTATCTCTAATACAAATAAGTATATCATGTGCGTTAGCAAAAACCTTGATTTCGCGTTACTTGTGTGGAAACATAATGTCAACCATGAAAATACTCGCTATAGAGACTTCTTGTGATGAAACAGCAATTGCAATTATAAAGGGAGTCGGAAATCCCAAAAAAGATGAGATGTGTTTTGATGTGCTTTCAAACATCGTGTTGTCGCAAGTAAAATTGCATGAAAAATTTGGCGGAGTATATCCCTCGCTTGCAAAACGTGAACACGCAAAAAATTTGATTCCCGTACTTAAACAAGCCCTCAAAGAATCAAATTTTTTGCAATTAAAAAACAACAACAGAATACTACAAGCTACAAGCTACAAGCTACAAGTTTTATTAGATCGTGAGCCAGAATTACTAAAACAATTTCTTGATTTTATTCCAACGATTGAAAAGCCCCCAGTTGACGCAATAGCCGTTACATATGGGCCGGGCCTTGAGCCGGCGCTTTGGGTTGGTATTAATTTCGCAAGAGCGCTCTCGTTTATGTGGAGTATACCCGTGATGCCGATAAACCACATGGAAGGCCACATC
>CAYZKP010000076.1:0-1074 GCA_964479245.1 uncultured Candidatus Saccharibacteria bacterium
ATAAAGCGCAGGCGGAGCGTACGGCGCAGACTGCGCTTGAGCGCAACAGTACGGGCGCGGCAACCCCGTGGCAGAATCCAAAGTCTAACACGTCAGGAACTTTTAAACCTACAAGTGACACAAAAAAGACAGCCGAGGGACCATACTGCCGCACCTTTGAACAAACGGTTACGATTGAGGGTAAAGAAACGATTGCTAAAGGTGTGGCGTGTCAAAGGGGCCCCAAAAGAGAATGGCGAATTGTTTCATACGAAAATTAAGAAGATATACGATCCTTATCTAGGGTCGTTTTTCTTTTTTAAAATGTCTATTAAAACATGCTTTTTACGACTGACAATATTGTGTTTTCGGTTCACAACATTAGAATCAGTTCTTAGAAAAAGGAGTGTTAAACAATGCGGAAAGTGCTGAAGATCGTGATGGCGTTCGTGGTTGTCGCGTTTTTGGGTGCCTGTAGCAATATCAGTGCAGAGAACATGGGCCTGAAACGCACCGGAGCAGAAACGACTGATCCCAAATGGGATTCATTTGAAGATGTGCAGATTTCTTTCGAGGATCTCAAGTCGCGTATTGAAGAAGGACAAACAATCACTGTTCCCGACCTGATTAATCGGGGCTTTGGTCCGGGCGTAGAAAATGTAATTGAGGTCGGTTACCTTGAGCTTGAGAAAATACTTATTGGCGAAAAGGGCGATCGTTCTCGCCTTCCCGACAGTTTTAAGGCGTGTACCGATAAAAAAGATATGTGTTACGGCCTCATCGCACAAATCTCTTCGTTACAAACAGAGGGTCAAGAATCACTCTTTAAGCGTATGTTTTCTGGCCAAAAGAAAACAGTTGCAAAAGGTTGGAAATTTGGTGTTGCCTTTGCTGTTGAGCGCGACAAACCTGATGATCGAGTGGTTGCCGCGTATCGACGAGAAGCAAACAGTAACGTCTTTACCAAAAAGGATGAGGACGATGCGCCGGGCGCTGTGATCAACGTACTCAATCCGCTGACAAAAGCGACAAGTTTGATGGGATTTTAGCGCAAACAAAAATGGGCAGTGTAACTACTGCCTTTTTTTATACATC
>CAYZKP010000076.1:1084-4310 GCA_964479245.1 uncultured Candidatus Saccharibacteria bacterium
GGAGTACTCCGTCTTCTTACTTTGATGTATACGGCAGAAGCGCCATAAAACGAGCTCGCTTTATTGCTTCAGCAATTTTGCGCTGGCCACGAGACGGGGTTCCAGTTTTTCTTCGCGAATGAATGCGGCCGTGTGTGGTAAGAAATTTTTTAAGCAACTCCACGTCTTTGTAGTCCACATATTTCGCATGCGCAATATTATTCAAATGATTTGATTTCATAGTGATGTGCACAAATTAAAATGGAATGTCGTCGGGATTAATATCTTCTTCGGGGTATTCAATCGTCTCAAGTTCTTCTTTTTTTGTCGGTTCATGTTTTTGAGCCGCCCCTCCTTGCGCGCCGCCCCCGCCGCCACGAGGTCCAAATTGTATACGGTCTGCGACAATTTCTGTTTTATATTTTTTTTCTCCATTTTGACCATCCCAGCTTCGCGTTTGAATACGGCCCTCAACAAGCGCCCCGCTACCTTTGCGCAAATATTGAGACACGGTTTCCGCTTGTCTGCCGAAAACAACGATATTATGAAACTCAGCGCTCTCTTGTGATTTTCCTTCTTTATCTTTCCATACTCGATTGGTCGCAATCGCAAAATTCGCAACTGGAGCACCAGAAGGAAGCGACCGCAATTCCGGATCGCGTGTCAAATTTCCATAAATAAATACTTTGTTTAAATACATCCCCGTTCCAAATAGGGCGCAAGCGCCTTACGCGCAGCGACCTATCATATTACTTGTAATGTTGAATTTGTTATACATTTCATGTTGACCTTATTCGCGTCCGCGATTTTGAACGGGATACGTGCCAATTTGTTTTAATCAGAGACTAATTCCTTAATCGTCTTTTCAAGCTCTTCTTCCGAGAGCACTTTTTCTGGTTTTACTTTCTTTTCCGTCATTTCCTTACGCGCAGTCGGCTTGGGCCGCAAAAACGACATTTTCTTTGCGGACGATGCTCTCACTTCAGTTGTTTTCACAACAATAAAACGGAGTATGCTTTTATTATTCCTTAATTCTTTTTTGAGTTCAACGAGAGAGTCCGGAGCCATCGTAAACCGAATGGAGCCGAAAAACGCTGTTTCAAAATATGTTCTCCGCTCACTTATTTTTTTCGGAATTGCGTAGGCAAGGGAAATCGGCTGTGGCATACGGTCTCCCGCAACAACCCCCTTGAGTTTCTCTATGGCGTCTTTCAGACGACCCGCTTCTTCAGGAACCGTTCCTTCAGAAAGCGTCGGTAACAGATGATACCCCAACTCATACAATCGGGGTTCTTGTTTTTCTCCTTCGCTTACTTCTAATTCTTTATCTAATTCTGACATAAAGCACAATAGTAACAAAAGAGATTTTAAAAGTCAAAATCTAAAACTACACTGAAAAAACCTTCTGTGCATTTTCAATAAGTGCCGCTCGCACAATGTCAAAATCTTCGTCTCGGATTTCGGCAATTTTTTTCACTACCTCTGTAACATAGGCGGGCTCGTTGCGACCTCCGCGATACGGAGCAGGGGCAGCAAATGGGCAATCGGTCTCGGACATAATATGAGCAAGTGGCGCATATCGCACGACCTCATCATAATCATGCGTAAATGTAAGAACGCCGGTGAACGAAATCGTAAAATTTAAATCAAAATATTTTTGAGCAATTTCTTTGTTTCCGGTAAAAAAATGAATATTCCCTCTTAACTTTTCTCCATATTCTTTTTTCTTTGATTTTAAAATGTCAATTAGATCTTCATGCGCATCACGACAGTGGAGCATTAATGGTTTTTCAAGTTCGGCCGCGAGCTCAATATGCGCCCCGAGCACGTCTTTTTGTTTTTTTATTTTTTCTTTTTCGGGTTTTGTCCGAAAAAAATCAAGTCCACACTCCCCTATCGCAACCACTTTTTTATGTTTCGCGAGCTCTTGATAATATGAAATATCAAATGTTTCCTTAAATACATCATTCGGATGGAGCCCGACTGTTGCAAACAAGTATTCTTTCCTTTTGGCTTCTTGTATCGCTAATTCAGAACTTTTTGCGTCAACTCCAACAACAAGCGCGGAGACGCCTTCATCTTCCATTCGCTTTAATACTGCCTCCTTGTCATCGCTGAATTGTGGAAATTGAATATGCGAATGTATGTCAAAATATTTTGGAGACATATTAATCTTTGCGTGGAAATAGAGGCTTCTCTGGCATTTTGTTTTCTTTTATGATTGCTTTAATTTTTGCATTTGTTTCCGGCATAAAAGGATAGAGCATGCGAGCAATCCAATATAGCTCCGTGACCATCCCTGCGATCATTTTTTGCCCTTCTGTTTTATTTTTCTGTATCACCTCAAACGGTCTCTCAAGAGAAATTCGCCCATCGAGTTGACTGATTTTCTCCCATATAAAATCTATCGCTTGATTTGGCAAAAAGTTTTGAAGCGAGTTTGTGAAAACGTCGGGAAACGGGGCAGGCTTGGGTACTTCAACAGGAGAAGAAAGGTGTGTATGCGATAGTTTCATAATGCGGCTAACGAGATTACCGAGCCCGTTTGCCAAGTGCGCATTATATGATTCTTTAAATTTTTCCATTGTGAAATCAGAGTCCTCAAATGGATGAATGTGGCGTGCCAAATAATAACGGAGCGCGTCAGTTCCATATTCTTCAACAATCTTCAGCGGATCAATGACGTTGCCGAGACTTTTGCTCATTTTCTGCCCGCCGCTTTGAATAAAGCCGTGAATCACGATTTGTTTTGAAGGCTGAAGTTTCGCAGACATGAGCATCGCCTGCCACATCGCCGCCTGCTGACGAATCTGATCCTTACCGGCAAATTGCAAAACTGGCCACCATGTATTAAATTTTTCTTCGTCTTCTGGCCAGCCAATTACAGAAATATAATTCACCAGCGCGTCAAACCATACATACATAACTTGTGTGTCATCTCCTGGTACGGGAACTCCCCAAGGCATCTTTTCTTTAAGGCGCGAAATACTAAAATCTTCAAGCCCGCGCTCCACAAACGCTTTTATCTCGTTAAAGCGAAAATCCGGAACAACAAAGTCAGGATTTTTTTGATAAAAATCTAAAAGCTGTTTTTGATATTTAGAAAATCTGAAAAAATAATTTTCTTCCTCTATGGTTTCAACATTTTGATTCGGATGAAGCGGACAGCGTCCCTCTTTGTTTAACTCAGAGTCTGTTTTTTCAAGTTCGCACCCAACACAATATTTTATTTTATAATTTTTTTTGT
>CAYZKP010000077.1:0-2499 GCA_964479245.1 uncultured Candidatus Saccharibacteria bacterium
CAATTTCGCTGGAGTCCACTTCATGGAAAGAGCCATCATAAACTGCTACTTTGACGTCGACAACAGGATATCCTGCTATGACACCATTTTCCATTTGCTCTCGAACACCTTTCTCAATCGCTGAAATATACTCCCTTGGAATGACGCCGCCTACAATTTCATTCACAAATTCATATCCAGAACCCAGCTCTTTGGGTTCCAAACGTAACCACACATGGCCATACTGACCACGGCCGCCTGTTTGACGAATGTATTTTGCCTCTGCTTCTGCCTCCGCCGTCACCGTTTCTCGATACGCGACTTGCGGTGCGCCAGTATTTGCCACCACACTAAATTCGCGCTTCATGCGATCAACAAGAATTTCAAGGTGCAATTCCCCCATTCCCCAAATAATTGTTTCAAGTGTTTCCGCGTCAGTCGTTATTTTAAATGTTGGGTCTTCGTCAGAAAGCCGCTTAAGCGCCATACCCATTTTTTCCTGGTCTGCTTTTGTTTTTGGTTCAATACGCAGAGACACAACCGGCATTGGAAATGAGATTTGCTCCAAAATAATCGGTTTGTTTTCATCACAAAGCGTATGAGATGTTTTGGCGCCCTTGAGCCCTACCGCCGCGGCAATTTCTCCTGCGTACACCTTTTTCACCTCCTCTCGCTTATCTGCCTGCAGACGCACGATACGGCCGAGCCGCTCTTTTTCACCCGTTGTGGAATTGTAAATATAACTTCCTGCCTCCGCGACACCGGAATACACCCTAAAGAAAGTGAGCATCCCGACAAAGGGGTCAGCTTGAAGTTTAAACGCAAGCGCGGAAAACGGTTCCTCGTCAGACGGTTTCCGTGTAATTTCCTCTCCGGTTTTTGGATCAATGCCCTTAACCGGAGGGATATCAAGCGGCGATGGAAGATAATCAACAACCGCATCAAGCACAAGTTGAACTCCTTTATTTTTAAGCGCAGAGCCGCAAAACACGGGAAATATATTGTTCACAATGACAGCGTTACGGAGTATCCGTTTGAGATCAGAAATGCCGATTTCTTTTCCATCAAAATAGTCCTGCATTAATTTCTCATCATGTTCAACAATTTTTTCAATGAGCTCTTTGCGGAATGTTTCGGCAGACGCCTTCAGTTCATCGGGTATTTCTTTTTCAACAACACGCTCCCCGCGCTCGCCTTCAAAGAAATATGCCTTCATTTTAAGAAGATCGATCACACCCTCGTGAGCATCCTCTTCTCCAATTGGAATCTGCATGCGCACCGCTTTCGGTGACAACCTCTCAAGAATTGAGGCAAATGATTTTTCAAAATTACCGCCCGTGCGGTCAAGCTTGTTTATAAAACACACCCGCGGCACTTTTCCCTCATCGGCATATCGCCAGTTAGTTTCAGATTGCGGCTCAACGCCGGCAACGCCGTCAAAAACGACAACCGCGCCATCAAGCACACGGAGTGACCGTTTTACCTCTGCGGTAAAATCAATGTGTCCGGGGGTGTCAATAATATTAAAACGATAATAATTTTCCGGCACCTGTTCTGTGTCGGTTTTTTTCCAAAAACAGGTAATCGCCGCGGCAGTAATCGTAATACCCCGCTCTCGTTCTTGCTCCATCCAGTCAGTCACCGTATCACCCTCGTGCACTTCGCCAATTTTATGAATTGATCCGGTATAAAAAAGAATCCGCTCGCTTGTCGTTGTTTTGCCAGCGTCAATGTGGGCAATAATGCCAAAATTTCGAACCTTTTCGAGTGGATATTTTCTTTCTTCCATACAATAACAAAAGCCTTACCAAGAGAAGTGAGCAAACGCCTTGTTTGCTTCCGCCATTTTGTGGGTATTTTCTTTTTTGGAAACCGCCGGCCCCTCTCCCTTGCTTGCGGCAATTAGTTCCTCTGCAAGTTTTTGGTGCATGGGCGTCCCTTTTCTCCCCCCCGCCGCCTCTACGATCCACCGCACCGCAAGCGTAAGACGCCGTTCAGCGCGCACTTCTCGGGGCACCATATAATTTGCGCCCCCGATTCGGCGAGAGCGAATCTCCACAAGCGGTCCCACGTTTTTAATTGCTTTATCAAACACATCAAGAGGGTTGTCGGTTTTTTCTTTTTCTTTAATAACATCAAACGCGCCGTATACAATGCCGCGCGCAGTTTCTTTTTGCCCGCGCTTCATCACGCAATTAATAAACTTCTCAACTTTTGTTGAGTTGTATATAAAATCGGGTGATATAATTTTTTTCTTTTTGACCGGACGACGCATGGTAAATATTTAAGATATCAGATTTGCGATGTAAGATTTAATTTAAATATAAATTTTTAATTTTTTAAATCTGAAATCTTATATCTAAAATCTGAAATTATGCTTTTGGTCTTTTTGCTCCATACAAACTCCGACCTTGTCGGCGTTTGGTAACTCCTTCAGTATCAAACACGCCACGCACTATAGTGTAGCGCACGCCAATGTCTTTCACTCGCCCGCCACGCACAAGCACGACTGCATGCTCT
>CAYZKP010000077.1:2520-3796 GCA_964479245.1 uncultured Candidatus Saccharibacteria bacterium
AGATTATGACCTTCACCGGGAATGTAGGCGGTTATTTCCATGCCATTGGTAAGCCGCACGCGGGCAATTTTACGAACGGCGGAGTTCGGTTTTCTAGGGTTCGTTGTTTTCACCTGAATACACACGCCCCTTTTGAAAGGAGACGGGTATCGCACGGGACGATTTAAAAGCACGTTGAAACCGCGCCGCAGAGCAATGGCTTTTGGTTTTTTGGCGAGTTTTCTCCGCCGACTTCGTACTAATTGATTAATCGTGGTCATGAATGTAAGTATCTAGTATATAGTATTTTGTATTTAGGTCAATTGCTTGGCAGTCGCCAAGCAATTGAAACTCTACGGTAAGTCCGCGAGAAAGGCAAGACTATATCAATGGTACTCCGGTTAAAAATTGAAATAGATACAAAACGAGAGGTAAAAAGAATCGCCACAAGAAAAGAATTAAGATAAAGAGCGCGACAAACCAATATCGTTCAAGTATTTCCTGAATAAACTGGAGTTGATACGGAAGAACCGCAAATAGAATTTTTGAACCATCAAGCGGCGGAACAGGAACAAGGTTGAATGCGGCCAGTATGAGATTCAAAAATGCGGCTATGCTTGCAATTTCCACAAAAGAATCCGGCAATCCGAGAGTAGAGGAAAAGCGAATTAAAGCTACAAACACAAACGCAATGATAATGTTGGCAAAGGGACCAGCCGCCGCAACGAGCGCGCCATCTCGATTGGGATTTTTCATGTTGTATGGGTTAAAAGGAACCGGTTTTGCCCACCCAAAAATAAACCCGCCTAAGAAAAACGTAAGAACGGGAACAACAAAAGAGCCAACCACGTCAAGATGCGAAAATGGATTTAAAGTAAGGCGACCCGCAAGGCGAGCGGTGGGATCTCCCAAGGCGTTTGCCGCATAGCCGTGGGAAACTTCATGCGCGATTACCGACATAATAAGAACCGCGATTGCGAAAATAAAACTTACGGGGTCAGTCATAGTTGCATATTATGCTCTTTATGATAACATAAAAAAATTATCTTATTTTGGCCATGGCAAGACAATGCTACATTTGCGAAAAAGGTTCAATTATGGGGGGCGGATACAGTAATCGTACCCGTGCCACCAAATTTAACCCGACCGGTATGGTACGGAAACAGCCCAACCTCCAATGGGCGACTTTTCCTAATAAAAAAAGATACAAAATCTGCACCCGCTGTTTGAAGAAAAACAAACACCTTGTTGGAAAAAATTAGTAAAAAATCCGGTAATCGCTGGATTTTTTTATTTT
>CAYZKP010000077.1:3806-4264 GCA_964479245.1 uncultured Candidatus Saccharibacteria bacterium
ACACAAAGAACTATTTGCATACAATAAAAATCAGACCGAATTTGAAACAGGAGCGAGCATTGAAACGATTCGTTACAGCTGCGTGTATTGGGCTGCTGCTTTTTTCTTTTTTTGCTTCAAAACAATCATTCGCAACATTCGGGGATGAAAAAGACACTGACGGGTTTCGTTATCAGGTTATAATTCCAGCACACGAAAAAACCGCTGAAATTATAATTTATACAGACCAGTACGAAATATTGGCCTCAATGAATATTGCTTCAAACATGGTTGCTACCGATACTATTACCGGTTCGGGTGAAGAAATGTGTAACAGGAATGTTCGTTTACGAATTTTTGGAGGTATCACTGTAGAGAACGGAAAAACAAAAAAAGAATTTAACACCATGTGGTCAGCAATCTACGATCCAGAAACCTTACGAAGTGCTGTTATTAAAGACAGAAAATATAAAACCAGT
>CAYZKP010000078.1:0-4241 GCA_964479245.1 uncultured Candidatus Saccharibacteria bacterium
GTAATCAATATCTTTTTTGTTTGTTTCTCTTCCTAAGGTGAGTCGAACGCTTGAGGATGCGCGATTTTTGTTCCCACCGAGAGCGGAAACCACGTATGAAGCATCTTCTTTTTGTGAAAGACACGCGCTTCCGGTTCCTGCTGAAATGCCTTTCGCATCAAGTTGAAGTACGAGCCACTCATTATCAATTCCCGAAAAAGAAAAGTTAATATTGTTTGGAAGCCGTTTCGTCTGGTCTCCATTTAAAACAACGTTTGGAATTTCTGACAAAACTTTTTTTATAAAATAATCACGAAGTTTTGCAAGACGCACCGACTCACGCTCCCGTTCTTTAACTGCATACTGAAGCGCCGAAGCAAAACCAACAATTCCCGGAACGTTTTCAGTCCCTGGGCGAATCCCTGATTCTTGTCCCCCGCCGTAGAAAAGCGGGTGAATTGGAACATTTCGTTTTTTGAAAAGCGCGCCAGTGCCTTTTGGTCCATACATTTTTTGTCCGTCAAATGTCATTAGGTCTACACCAAGTTTCTCTGCGCTCACTTCTAAAAACAGTGGCGCTTGTGAAGCGTCCGTGTGAAACAGAGGAAATTTTGAGTTGTGTTGTTTTTTGAAATTGCGAATTATTTTTGCGATTTCAGATAACGGTTCTATCGTACCAATTTCGCTATTTGCACACATAACAGAGACCAGAACAGTATTTTTTCGTAAGGAATTTTTCAACTCCTTAAGTTTGATAATGCCTCCCGCATCAACAGGAACATATGAAACCGATGCGCCCCTACGTTCAAGTTCTGCAAAAATATCTTTTACCGACGGATGTTCAATAACTGTTGTTATAAAATGCATTTTTGAAAATGGTGTCCCCCCTTTCTCTTGCTGTAGGGCGATTCCTAAAATGGCAAGATTATTGCTTTCGGTGCCTCCCGAGGTAAACAAAATCTCGTCTTCATGCGCTATGAGCAGACGGGCAATTGTTTTTCGCGCGTCAGCGAGAGCTTTGTGCGCGCGTATGCCTTCTTTATGTATGGAGCTCGGATTGCCAAAGACAACACCAAAAAATGGCTTCATGGCGTACAAAACCCGTGTATCAAGCGGAGTCGCGGCAGCATAATCTAAATAGATTTTTCTCTTCATGTTCATTGTTTTTTAAAGTTATCACGTTTGCAAAAAAATGAAAGTAGTATTATAGTACGTTGATGCTATTTACTGACGTTCCAAACATTGTTCTTATCCTCCTTAGTTTTTTGCTGTTTACAAACATAGGATTAGTATTTTTTGTGATTCGGAACGAGCTGCGTATGAGACGAATGCTGAAAGGAAACCAAATTGCTGATTTTGAAAAATTTCTTATTTCAGTAGAAAAAGAATTGCAAAAATTTAATGCATTTCGCGCGCACACCGAAGATCACTTAAAAACCATCGCGCATAAAATTAAGATGGGGGCACGAAAAATGGGCTTGGTGAAATTTTACCCATTTGGACAAAAAACCGGTGGTGATCAGAGCTTTGCGCTTGCGATTGTAAACGAGGAAGGCGATGGCGTAGTATTGTCAAGTTTGAACGCGCGCGAAAGAGTTGCACTCTTCACGAAACCTATTGAGAAAAATAAGTCTCTGCATGAATTATCCGCTGAAGAAAAACGGGCACTCTTAAGAGCGCATACATCATATGAATCAAGCGCGCAATAAAAAAGAAGAGCATACACACACTGAACGACCACCAATCGTGGTTGTCTTAGAGCATGTTGACCATGGCAAATCAACGCTTCTTGACTACGTCAGAAAAACAAACACGACCGCAGATGAAGCCGGCGGAATTACACAACACATTTCGGCATATGAAGTACTTCACAAAAACAGCGAAGGGGTTGAGAAACGAATCACTTTTTTAGACACGCCCGGACATAAGGCGTTTATAGAAATGCGAAAGCGCGGCGCAACGCTCGCCGATATCGCGATTTTAGTGGTATCCGGAGAAGAGGGAGTCAAGGAACAGACGCTGGAGGTTCTTAAAACTATTCGTGAAGGTAACATGCCTTACATTGTCGCGATCACTAAAATAGACAGACCAAACGTTGATATTCAAAAAACAAAACAAGGGCTTGCGGAACACGAGGTGCTTGTTGAGGGGTATGGTGGCGAAGTTCCGGTCGTTCCCGTTTCTGCAAAAACCGGCGCGGGCATCTCGGAGCTTCTCGATATGATACTTTTGCTTGCGGCACTGCAGGACCTAAAAGGAACCGCACAAAAAACAGCGGAGGGAATCGTGGTTGAATCGCATGTAAGTCCAAAAGAAGGAGTATCCGCGACAATCATTATCACCGATGGAATATTGAAAAAAGGAATGTATATCGCAACGGAAAACGCGTTTTCACCGGTTCGTAAAATCCAAACATTTGACGGCTCGCCAACAATGGAAGCAACTTTTTCATCGCCGGTTATTATTACTGGATTTAACGTACCGCCAGCCGTAGGAGCACCTGTGCGCACGTTTTCAATCAAGAAGGAAGCAGAAGAATACGCCCGCAACAAAATACAACAGGCACGTACTCCTTCTTTGACAGAATCGCCTACACGGGTAAATGCTCTCGGTACCGAGGACGCACAGCGCGCGCGTTTTTCCATACCAATTATCATAAAAGCAGATACCACTGGTTCCCTTGAGGCACTCACACATGAAATAGAGAACCTCTCGAAAGATATGCCGCAGATTAAGATTGTCCACACCGGAGTCGGTACCATTGAAGAGAACGACCTAAAGGCGGCGCTAACGAGCAAACATACGATCGTCATCGGCTTCAATGTTCCTATTGGTAAAACAGCACAACAGTTAGCAGAACAACATGGCGTGACAGTACAAATGTTTGATATTATTTATAAATTAACCGAATGGCTTGTCGGAGAAATAAAACGCAAGACACCCAAAACACTTGTTGAAGAGCAAACCGGAACGGCAAAAATTATGAAAATATTCAGCCGCACAAAACACAAGCAGGTGTGCGGTGGAAAAGTGCTTGAGGGAGAAATTGCCGTTCGACAAAAAATTCAAATTGTTCGTCGTGGGGTAGAAATCGATCGTGGAGTTATCGCGGAATTGCGACAATTAAAAACAAAAGTTGGAAAAGTCGCTGCGGGCTCTGAATTTGGAGCATTGATTGAAACCAAATACGACATCGCCGCAGGAGATACATTATATGCACTCACACTTGTTGAAAAATAATATGACCGTGCGACAAGAGAAAATTGGAACACTTCTTAAAAAACTCATAGCGCGCTTTCTTTCGGTACACCCGATAAAAGATGTTTTGGCGACCGTGACTTCGTGTATTATGTCAGAAGACATTGGGCATGCGCGAGTACTTATTTCCGTGTATCCAGAAAACAAACAACAAGAAGTATTGCGCTCTTTGGATCTTGAAAAACGATCACTCAACGATTTTCTTAAAAAAAATACACGCATGAAGATACTCCCCCACATCACCTTTACGATAGACACCGGAGAAACAAAAAGACAAAAAATAGACGCTCTCCTACAAAAGTAGAAAATATAGCTTGATTCTTGCTACTATTGAAGCATGGTCTTACATATATCTGGCCTGGTGGCGAAGTGGTAACGCGGCGGTCTGCAAAACCGCTACGCACGGGTTCAATTCCCGTCCAGGCCTTTGAAACTTCAATCTTCCTTGTGTGATTATATAAAAGTAGAGCTCTGCCAGACCACAATCCGAGAAAGAAACAGAAATGAAAAAAACTACTTGGAATAATGACGGCATTTTATTCCCAGATCCCGGAAAGCTCAAAGAAGCGCGCTGCGGAGTATGCAGTAAAAAAATGAATGTTGAGAGAAACGTGGTTGGACCCACAAGTTTTGTGGCGGCAATGAGCGGAAGAAAACGTGTGCATGATATGTTTATATGTCCAGATTACAGCGCGTTATGGCACAAACATGCAGCAGATTTGAAAGGAGAAATAAGGATCACAAAAAGTAGAAAGGTGAGAAAAATTTTAAAAGGTGAAATGCAAGAAACCGTAAGAACAAAAAAAATACCGGAAGAATCATGCTTTCTAAAAAATTTATGAAGCGGCACTGCCGCTTTTTTATTTCCTTGAAAGTACCAGGTTTTTTTCATAAACTAGAAAGTAAGCCCGGGTGGCGGAACTGGCAGACGCAACGGACTTAAGATCCGTCGACAGCAATGTCATGTGGGTTCGACCCCCACCCCGGGCACCACGTTGGAAAAG
>CAYZKP010000079.1:0-945 GCA_964479245.1 uncultured Candidatus Saccharibacteria bacterium
TTTTCCTTTTCGTCAAGGGATTTGCGTTGGTGGGTATTCAAGAACTTTTTATTCTTCCTGATGGGTTTTTAAGTTTATACAACTATAGTGGCCCTATATTTTTCTGGGCAGGAGTTTTGTTTGGATTTCCACTAATTTTGACGTCAGTGGACGCATGGCAACGTATATTTGCGGCTGTTGATGAGAGAACCGCAAAGATCGCTTTTTATTTCTCTGGTGTGCTTAAGGTCGGAGTGGTTGGAGCTTCTATCGTCATTGGGTTGCTTGCTTACCACATCGTGCCTCAGGCCAATTCTGATGGAGCGATGTTTGCATTGATGGCGGAAATTCTTCCATCTGGTTTGCTTGGTTTGGGGTTAGCTAGTGTTTTGGCAATTATCATGTCCACTGTTGATACTGGAATCATGGTTGGCTCCGCAACTATTACAAAAGATTTTTTTCTCGCTAAACGCCCAAACGCTTCAGAAAAAGAGATTCTTAAAGTTGGAAGAATTTCTGCCTCACTTTTCGGGCTTGTTGGACTTGCGCTCGCATATTTTGTACAGGATATTGTAACTTTGGCTATTGTGTCTGTTCAGGTTCTGCTGATTTTTGCACCAGCGTTATTGGGTGGTTTGGTTTGGAAAGTGAAAAATGAAAAATCAGCATATTGGAGTATCTTGCTAGGTTTTTTAGTCACTTTAATTATTTTGCCAATCAATGTAAACCTTGCATTTATTCCGGGATTTCTTGTCGCTATCATTGTATATATTGTTCCAATTTTCCAAGAGAGAAGGTCGGCAAAGGTTTAATTTTTATGGCCGCGCATGTTTTGAATTTGAGAACGAGGACGGCGCGGAATTCCCCCTTGAACCCCTCTTCTGCGCCGTCCGAGCGAATGGAAGCCCCGCCGCACCGCCCCGAATACTTAGAGGGCGGGTAGCGGGGCGTTCGTCAGTGTCAGAA
>CAYZKP010000079.1:955-3752 GCA_964479245.1 uncultured Candidatus Saccharibacteria bacterium
GAAATTTCTGCTAAAATACATTCGAGCTTGGTCATATAAATACATCACACCGCTTACGAAGCGGGATTTTTTTATACAGGATTTGGACGGGAAGGTGGTCGGAGAAACGTGAGTTTCCCCATGGTGGAGGCAGCGAAGCGTTGGAACCGCACGGTTCCAAAGCGTAAGAGTGAAGCGATGATCAGTGAAATTCCTGCCAGACCCACCCATGTCTCTGCCAGCTATAGGATGCGTGTGTTGTTTTGTCTCTCGAATGAACTTACTACTCGTGTTCCGATTTGTATGGAAAATTGATACAGTATATTTAGAGCACTGTTTAGATGGTAAGGTCCATGTTCGATTTTTTGACAGACTCAGTACTCCTACAGATGTCGCTATTCGTGTATGTTGTGTGTGTGTTTATTGCAACGATACACGCTCTGTTTGTCGATCGCGCGTACGTTACTGTGGTGCGCATGGTGTTCGGAACAGCTGTCGCAAGCGGGTTGTTGTATCTTGGCGAATATATGCGTGTATTTCATAAGGTCCCTGAATTTTTCTTTTCCGGTTATCTTCCGAATCATCCGCTTACAGCTCTATCATTGTCCAGTTTTGCCATCGCGGTAGCGCTTTTTGTTTTATCAGCAGCGGTACGCGTATTAGGAAATATCTTAAAAGGAGGTGAGGACACGGCCACGCTTCAATATTCATTTCAGCTGGCGCCACATCTTGCAGAGGCACCGCATATCCATTTTTTGCACGCCAAAGGTGATTATCCGCGGTTTCGTATTTCTTACATATATCCCGAACATGCCGGAGAGATGTTCCTTTGGTTTGATATGAAAAAGAAAATGTTTATCCAGGAACCTGTATTGACCGAACGAGAGTGGAAAGAGCTCGAAAGTTCTGCCGCTTCCATTGCGGAAGAAATAGATCAGGCGATTGCCGATATCATAAAATCTTAATCAACGCTACTGTAACAGTAGCGTTTTTTCCTATATTTTTTATGATACAATTCATTAGTATGTTGAAGGGAAGTGATACAGCGCTCTATAGAAAATATCGTCCGCAAACATTTGATGAAGTGTTGGGGCAAGAACATATTATAGAGCCTCTGCGCGCGGCAGTAAAAAGCGGGGGCATTACGCACTCATATCTTTTTTTTGGCTCTCGCGGCACGGGAAAAACTTCGGTTGCGCGGATTTTAGCGCGTGAAATTGGCTCTGCACCCGAGGACATTTATGAAATTGATGCCGCTTCAAACCGCGGTATTGATGATATCCGCGAACTTCGCGAGGGAGTGCGCGTGCTTCCATTTAAATCTCCATACAAGACCTACATTATTGATGAAGTGCACATGCTCTCAAAAGACGCCTTTAATGCGTTTTTGAAAACATTAGAGGAGCCACCGAAACATGCTGTTTTTGTGCTCGCGACAACCGAAATGCACAAAGTGCCAGAGACGATTATTTCTCGTTGCCAAACATTTACTTTTAAAAAGCCAACGCACGCGCTTCTTAAAAAATCTGCGCTCACTGTCGCAAAAAAAGAAGGATATGAGTTAGACCCTGGAGCCGCTGATTTAATCGCAGTGTTAGGTGACGGGTCATTCCGTGATATGCAGGGGATACTTCATTTAGTATTCGGGGCGTCACAGGATAAAACAATACAAAGAGAGTTTGTCGAAAAAATCACCAGCGCGCCACCTGCTGTTTTGGTGAATGGATTTGTTGAGGCGCTTGCGGAAAAAAATTTAGAAAAAGCGCTTCAAATAATCTCTCGTGCGGTAGACAACAACGTTGATTTTTCGCTCTTTATGAAACTAATTCTTGAGAAAGTGCGGTTCGTGCTTCTTATGCGCTTTGACCCTGAAACAAAAAAAAGAATCAAAGAGGAATTTTCAGGAGATGATGTAGGGTTTTTTGAAAAACTCTCAAGTAGTTTGGGATCCGCAATTAATTCAAATATGCTCTCTCTGCTCCTCGGTGCATACGCCGACACTAATCGCGCATACATTAAACAGCTTCCCCTTGAGATTGCGCTTATTGAATTATTGGGTTCAAAATAATCATCATGAGAATATATTTTGTGCGACACGGTCAAAGCGAGGAAAATATTTCAAATACATATATCGGTGCTCACGCAAAAGTGACCGAAGAGGGCTTGCGGCAGGCGCAGTATGTTGGGAAGCGATTTGAAAAAATTCCCGTTGATATTATTCTTTCAAGCGACATGGCGCGCGCGAAAGAAACCGCACGCGTTATCAGTGAACGTGTCGGCCAGCCGGTAACATACTCGGAATTGCTACAAGAAGGGCGTGCTCCCTCAGAACTCTTAGGCAAGGATCCGAGTCATCCTGAAGTCGCGGCGATACGGGAGCTGTGGCTTACTCGGCGATATCAGGGTGAACACATGCGCTATTCCGATGAGGAAACGATTGCTGATATGAAAACGCGCGCAGGGGACGCGCTTGCATTTATTGCAAATCACGAAGCAGACAACATCCTTGTAGTCACGCACGGTACATTTTTACGCGTAGTGCTCGGAATGATTATTATCGGTGATACGTTTTCTCCACAGCTCTTTAAGCAGTTTCGTGAGCGTCTCTCGATGAGCAATACCGGAATTACCGTCTGCGATTATCACAAGGAGGATGCTCGTCGCGTGGACCTTGACCTGCCCGGCAAATCTCCCGGCTGGCGTCTTATTACATGGAATGACCACGCGCATTTAGGATAATTTTAAAACAGAAGCAGTAGTTTCATATTTTATCTCTCTTTTTTCCACTGATAAACTCCAGCGTTTGCATGATGGTTTC
>CAYZKP010000079.1:3762-4136 GCA_964479245.1 uncultured Candidatus Saccharibacteria bacterium
CAACATTCCAACATTCTCAAGAATGTTGGAATGTTGTAGGGCCTATGGTAGTGTGATTTTGTATGAAAACACCAAAACAATTGGAGCGTTATTTTAAAGGGGCAGCAAATCACCGGCGTTTAGATATTTTACTCTTGATTTCTAAACACGACGGGGTTGCGCTTGAAGATATCGCGGAATCGCTCAATTGCAATATAAAAACAATTTCCGAACATACTCGGCGGCTTGTTCAAGCGGGACTTCTTAATAAAAAATATATTGGTAGGTTTGTGGAACATTCTCTTTCTCCGTACGGAAAAATGTTTGTCAGTTTTCTACAAAAGTTTTAAAACGCTGTAATTAATACATCACGACATTCTCACATTCTTGAGAAT
>CAYZKP010000080.1:0-4094 GCA_964479245.1 uncultured Candidatus Saccharibacteria bacterium
ATCATTAAATTAATAACTGTCATTATGCAACATAAAGTAATTTTAGGATTTGTATTAACTCTTGTTATCGTCGCAGGGGGAGTTTTCCTGTTTAATTTTAAAAAAATAGCGGGTGACACAGAAAATCAAAATCTCAATCTCTTAGTTGAAGTGCAAAACGCAAACACATCATCTGAAGAAAATGAGGTGGTCGCAGTTGTTGAAGCTCCTATTCCGTCCTCGTACACAGTCACCTATACAAAAGACGGATTTTCTCCAAATATAATTGAAATTTTTATCGGCGACACTGTTGAATTTAACAACGAAAGTGGCTCTCCAATGTGGGTAGCATCAGCTATTCACCCCACACATTCGCTCTATCCTAAAACATCTCCAAATGATTGCCTCGGAAGCTCATTTGACGCGTGCGACGTAACGGAAAGCGGCTCTTCGTGGTCATTTGCATTTACCGAAAAAGGTTCGTGGGAATATCACAACCACATACAAGCAAACAAGCGCGGAACAGTTGTAGTACGTTAGATTTACGATATATGATATAAGATGTAAGAAATTAAATTTTTGTTTAAAAAATTCATAAATCATAAATCTAAAATTTTAAATCTCATGAACACAGTTTCTCTTATCCTCCGTATCGGACTTGCGTTTGCATTTCTCTACCCCGCAATTTCAGCACTCTTTAATCCATTTGCGTGGATTGGTTATTTCCCTGAATTTACGCACACGATTGTTCCAAACGACACGATTCTTCTTAGCCTCTTTGGATTTATAGAAGTAATTATCGGCTTTTGGATTTTATCCGGTAAACACATTTTTTATCCAAGTGTCGCCGCCGCGGTTTTGCTCTTCCTTATCGTCGCTTTTAATTTCCCCCAGATGGATGTAGTATTCCGCGACATTTCTATTTTTGCGATGGCGGTCGCGCTTGCGATTCTTCATTATCCTAAACAATGAAAATATAAAAACCGTCAAGCTGAGCTTGGCGGTTTTGCAAAATTTTCTTACTCACGCATATTCTTGATATGTTTAGGAACTTCAAGATTGACGTGGTTTTTGTTGCACTGCACATATAACCGATTAGTCAAAAAATCCTTATATATTTTCTTAACCCCCTCATGTTCTGCGCACAGCGCTTCTACTTTTTTAAATTGCTCTGGATAAAGCGAAGGGGCGTATTCACACGCGCTTAAGAAAAGCGCGATGATGGCGATGCGTACGACATTACGCATTGTGTGGTTCGCCAGAGGGAACATGAATAACTTCGGGGGCAGTGATCAGTTTGTCTTTAACCGTAAACACATTCCCCTTCCTCACGAATCCCGCGAAGCCATCCACAACAGGGTTTCTTTTCTCTGGCGCGCCTGGCTGATAGTGATACAGCCACATTTTTCCCCTGAATTTTGGATCGAGCTTCGTAAGCTCATCATAGTGCGCGTGCACACCCGATTTAAACGCAAATGGCGCCGTTTCGCAATCGTGCAAAATAAGATCAGCATCCTCGTAAAATCGTTTGATCTGATTTGGACAAAACTGCGTGTCGGTGGTAAAGAAAATCTTTGCGCCAGAACCGCCGTTTTCATAAATCATAAGACCGTAGCTGTGTTTGATAGACCGCTCTGACATAACGTGCACAACTTGCACCAAGTCAAAACGAACGTCTTCCCAAACAAAATGTCCGTTTTTCGGAATCTTTCGAAGATTAAAGTAGCCAGTTAAATCCATCTTTCTGCCCTCGATTGATTCAAGCCCTCCGCGAAGCGACTGCGTCCAGAGCGGACCAGCAATCGTTGCTGAACAAAACATTTTCGGACGAGTACATTTCGGGTCAAAATATGTTGTAAACGCAAGCCACTCAAGCCCACAGACATGATCCGCGTGCAAGTGACTGATATACACACCGTCAATGTCACCGTAGCTTAATCCTTGCTGTTGAAGCGAGAAACGAACGTCGGAACCGCAATCAATAAGTAATTTTTTACCATTTTCCGCAATCACCAATACGTTAGATTGCCAGTCGCAATGATTAACATTGCCGCTCGCGGGTAATGTAAACGCGCTACCGACACCCAAAAACTTGATTTGAAACATCTTTCATTCTCCTTGCCTTGCCACACTCTCGAGTCTCAACTCTAAGGACGTATTCTAATATAAGCTGTAAAAAAGTCAATGATCCCATAATCCTAGGGCGCCTTGACACCACACACGGAAAAACAATGTTCAAGCAATTAAACATGATATTCTGTAAGCATGCACATGGATACTCCGCTTGATGAAACGTTTCGTCTTGTTCAAGAACAAAAAAAGGCTCTCAAAAAACTCGGAATTCAAACTGTTCGAGACCTTTTATTTCATTTCCCCGTACGGCATGAGTCTATTGCGGACGAAAAGCCAATCGCGCTTCTCAAAAAGGGCGATACGGCAGTATTTCACGGTATTGTAACAGATGTAAAAAAGACAAGAGCATTTCGAAAAAGAATGATAATGACAGAAGCCACGATCAAAGACCACACGGGAGCAATTAAAGCGCTCTGGTTTCATCAGCCGTATATTGCTGAAAAATTAAAAGAAGGGGGGTCGTTTCAATTTTCCGGAAAAATTGGAGAGCGAAAAGAAAAACTCTATATCGCAAATCCAGAATTTCAACATGCGGAGCGCGCGCATCCTTCGCAAGAAAAAATTTTGCAAAACGGAGAAACACTTTTATATCCGGTGTATCCCGAGAGCCGCGGCATTACGTCAAAATGGTTTTATCACGCAATCAAAAAACTGTTGTCAGAAAAACTGCATGAAACAATACCCGACTCCCTGCCTGAAACAATACTTACGAAATATAATTTACCGAAACTGCACACCGCCCTCGTATGGATTCATAATCCGCAAAAAAAATCTCACAGCATCTCCGCGCGAAAGCGATTCGCGTTTGAAGAAATTTTTTTCATCCAACTTTCTCGTCTCAAGGCGCGACATGCGTACCAAAAAAATCCCTCATTTCAAATTGAAAAGCCGGAAAAAAGCGAGGAAGCGTTTGTGAAGCGTTTCCCCTTCCCCTTGACGAGGGCGCAAGAGAGAGCAATCGGAGTAATTATAGATGACTTCAAAAAAGAAAAGCCGATGTCGCGGCTTTTAGAGGGAGACGTAGGATCAGGAAAAACTGCAGTTGCCGCAACAACTGCGTATACCATTGTTACATCGCGACCGAAGGACCCCAAAACAGGAGGCACGCAAAACTTTGGAAATCTGCAAACTGCAATTATGGCGCCAACAGAAATTCTCGCGAAACAGCATTTTGATTCTTTTATTGAGTATTTTGCGCACCTACCAATACAAATCGGGTTAATTACTTCAAGCGGATGCAAAAAATTTCCCTCAAAAGTATCCGCCAGCTGGCGGACCGGAAATGGTTCAACCGACATATCACGAAGCCAACTTCTTAAATGGGTAGAAAGCGGAGAAATTCCAATTTTAATCGGCACTCATTCGCTTATACAAAAAACTGTTCGATTCAAACATCTCGCCTACGTTATCATTGACGAACAGCACCGCTTCGGCACCGCACAGAGGTTTAAGCTCGCCCGAAAAGAAAAAAGAGTGCCACACCTTTTATCAATGACTGCAACGCCGATTCCCCGAACCCTTGCCCTCACTATATATGGAGACCTTGACCTTACGCTGTTAGATGAAATGCCGATAGGTCGAAAACCGGTCATAACCAAAATTGTATTTCCTAAAGAGCGAGACCGCGCGTATGAACGAGTACGCGAAGAACTTAAGGCGGGACGGCAAGCATATATTATCTGTCCTAAAATAGAATTTGGGAGCGGAATTTTAGAAGTTAAAAACGTCACTTACGAAGCTGCGCGATTAAAAAAAGAAGTTTTCCCTGAATATACAATTGAAATTCTCCACAGTAAATTAAAGCCAGCAGAAAAAGAAAAGATAATGGAGCAATTTCTCGCAGGAGTTATTCATATACTTGTCGCGACTTCCGTCATTGAAGTTGGCGTAAATGTTCCGAACGCCACCACTATTATTATTGAGGGCGCTGACCGATTTGGTTTGGCACAGCTTCATCAGTTGCGCGGAAGAGTCCTTCGGAG
>CAYZKP010000081.1:0-4086 GCA_964479245.1 uncultured Candidatus Saccharibacteria bacterium
GGTTTTTGGTTGGGTCGAGAGGATATTTCGGTTCGTAGGGGGTGGGAGGTTCGGCTGAGAGGTGGCGGTTGGTTTATGTCGGATGCAGGGGGTCGGCGGGGACTCGTTTTGCGGTAAATTCATCTTTAAGTTCTTTTGAAAACGTATCGTCTCCGGTAATCACGACCTCGCGAGATTCAATGGGGAATCGTGTTTCGTTGGTGTAATAGATGCCAAGCGCTTTCTGTAATTGCGAGACGTCTGATAGGCGACGGCTGTCTCGGGCGCGTTTTTGGATTTCTCCAAACGAGGAGGCGACAACAGCAATTCCCACCGCAAGAAGCGCAATAACGAGCAAAAGCTTCAAAAACATAATGCCGCGCGTGTCGGTGTATCGATTTTGGCTCATCAAAATATAGCGCATTCACACTCTCTTAATACTTATACTATAGCATTCTTATACTGCTGACGAAAAACAGCGAGTGCAAAACTTTTTCTTCCCGTAGAGCAGAGCTCCTTGTGGGTATTTTGTGAGTGAGTAATAAAATTATGGACATACTGCTTCAAAATCTGTGGTGTTTAACGAGCCACGATAGAGGATGTGAGGCACAAGATGGAAAAAGAGAGGTCGCACGCCCTCCTTTTTCTTTTGTTTGTAATATTCTATAGTCTCATGCGGAACGGCGCGATACATGTCAATTCTGTGAGGGTCGAAAACTTCATATTCTTTAAAAATTGGAATCGCATTATTTAGATCTCGCCGATAGGTAAACGCGATACTATTTTCTCCCACGATACTTGAGGCGGGTATTTTAAACCACGGGACGGACGGCAATTCAATATTTGCTTTTGCCAGATTTGCTTTTAATTCTTGCGGGGACACGGCGGTTAAATGAAGGACATCATTCCACAAACAGTTAAGCGGAGGCACTTCCGCAGTCAGTAATCGCGCTCTGCCCTCATATTTTTTTACTTGAGCGTCATAGATTTCAGGGTATAGTCTTTTAAGTTCGTTTAATGGATAGAGCATCGTTCCAATCATGTTTTTTGGTACTCGATGATACACGTACAGCATAATGTTTCCTATATTTTTATGATACACTAACAATAGATTCTCGGGGAGTTTCTGCCGTGGCGCTTGAAATGATCGTGTGTATCGGACGCAGGAGAGCTGGGCTTGAACTTATTACGTTTATTTCTTTCCGATTTCTCTGTGAGGGTGCGGACGTGAGTCCTATTGCGCAGGTAGATTATCGCACCGAAGGGTCAGAGGTTAGTCACTCATCCCGCCTTGATTTGAACAAGAAAATTTTTCTTGATCCAATTATTGGTGCCACAAGCCAAAAGCACCAGAAAATAGTAAAGATAGCGGCGCAAGAACTTTGTGGCATGGCTGTTACGCACCTCAAGAGGATGTCGTTTGGCGACGGTGAGTCGCCCAAAATTGCAAAAAAGCCTTTTGGCGCAGATTTTGAAAAAAAGAAAGGTCCAACCGTTCATTAAATCAAATCAAAAACCGTCCTTCGACAACGATCAGGGCGGTTTTTTCTAAATGAAAAAGCGGATTGTACGTCCGCCTTTGCGAAAATATTATTGTACTGCAAACAGGGATTAGTCTCCGGTTACTTCTTCGTAATCAGATGGCGTTTTCTCCCACTCTGGCATAAAAATCCAGAGGAGGATATACGAAAGCAATCCGACGCCGACGAAAAGAATCGTGCACGCCCATACAAGTCTCGTAAGCCATACAGGAACCCCAAGCCAGTAGGCCATACCCGCGCAAACGCCGCCAATCCACTCGTGTTCCGAAACTGCTCGTAATTTTCTCATCGCACACATCCTTGGTCGTTTGATACTGAAAAAGTTATATCAATAATTGATTTTGATATCAATAGTATAGCAGCGAACCTTGCTTCATTCCCCGACTATCATTTAATACGGCTATTATCAAGTGAAAAAGCGCTGGCCGCGCGCGTCTGATTTTTTCTTCTAAAAAGGAAGAGGATATTTTTATACGAAGCTGGCTTCCTGAGCTATTCGAGATTCACATAGTCGGCCGGTTGCACCTGATTTCTAGTGTAGTCCTTCATCGCAGTATGGTGTGTTACAATAATCACTCGTTGTTTTTTGCGTGACTGCACCTTTGATACTCGCTCAATATTTCTATCAAACCGATGATGTACATCCGCTTCCTCTTCGAGCAAGTTGAGGGATGACTGTACTTCTGCGGGGATATTCTTGTCGCTCAGCAAATATTTTTTGTATCCGTCTCGGTAGTAGTAATCCTGAAACGAAAGGTTGTCAGGGTTTGTTTTTCTTTTATCAAATGTGGCCTCGGTTCCGTCCTCAAGCGTATACGAGCCACCGCCAACAAGAACAGAAAAAAGTTCTATATTCAAACCACGTACCTCCTCTAATGCTTCAAATACTCTAATAGCCTTTTCCGCGCTTGGCGGCATCTCACCATTTTCGACTGATTTCTTGAGCCGGATTGTAAATCCTTTTTCGCGCAAGACGTCGGCGATAATTGTTGCAGTTTCGAGCGTCCTTCCCATTGGGCTGCTCCAGATGGTAATTTCCTCGTCTTGTCCTATTTCATCCGCAAGCCGCTCCGCTTGCTCGCGGACAAGATTGCGTCCCTCGTCAGTCAAGTCGCTCGCTTCCGAGACGGTAACTTTCCCTTGCTCGTATTTTGCCGTTCCATGACGAAAAAGCGTAACACGCACATTGTGACGCTTCGACTCTGATGTTTTTTGTCTTTCTATTGGATTTCCTTCCATGTTTTTACTTCAGTTATTTTCTTATTCTGCATACACTTGTAAACATACGAGATGAGTTTCTGCCTGTCCTTATTGGAAACTTTCGGATAAAAATCTTCCACAACACTCACCGCTCCAGTGAAACCGATGTAACTGACCATGCTTTCCTTGATGAATTCATCCTCGGTCAGTTCTATGTATTTTGACAAAAATGCCTGCGCCATTCGTACATGATAATCGTCCTTTTGTGTCAGTGCGAGCTGCAGAGAAGAAACATAGAAATGGCCGACATCTATTCCCGGTTCTCCGTGCGCAAAGAACGAAAAATCTATCAAGCGTAAATCTGAACCATCTACAAGAATATTCGCATGCCACGAGTCGCCGTGTATGAGCGAATTTCTCTCGGTAAATTGTGAGAAATATTCAGCAACTTTTATCATCTCGGTTAAATATGCGTATCGGAAATCCCCCGTTAAGATCTTGCTACTTTGCAGAAAATTGTGAAAAACATTCAATGTCAGTGCTGGGTGTGCGATAACATCACGAAGTGAACGTGAATATTCTTCAAATTTTGTTCCTCTTTCTATCGGGTATTTATGCGAATGAATGTCGGCAAGAATCTCTGCGATTTTTTCTCCCAATTCAGATTCGCGCCCCTGTATTTCGTCGGCGACACTTGGTCCGCATAAATCATTCAGATTATTTCCGTTTGCGTACTCTTGTATTTGAAAAAACTTACCTCCACTAATATGTTCTATCGACATCGCTTGGTTATCAAAAGCAAGAAATGTGCCGAGAACTTTCGGACGCAACGTCTGTTCTCTATTTGCAAAATGGCTGGTGAGGTAGATGGCGTATAGGTCGGACGGACGTTCTGCGCCGAGTCCGCTCTCGTTTTGTTCCTTGACGAAAATTTTTGTAATTTGCCCTTCATCTTTAACGGAGACAATATAGGCGCTTGAAAGATAGCCGCCCCGAATTTGTTGGCTACCCTCAACAGTTGTGTTTTTCCAGCCCAACCCATCCCGTAAGTAGTGTTGAATATTTTTTTTAATATTTTCCATAGCGAGGATTGTTTTTAACTCGTTCAAATTTTGGCGGAGGGGGCGAGATTGGGGGAGTCATCCGACTCCCCGCCAGGTCGGATGACCTGGCGAACTCACGGTCCGGTTTCTCGGACATCGCATTTTCCGCCATAGTGCGGAGGGGGTGAGATTTGAACTCACGGTGAGGGTTTCCCCACGCCGCATTTCAAGTGCGGTGCCTTCAACCACTCAGCCACCCCTCCGCGCTGTGGCGGATTAATTCAACATAGTCGCTACGCTCCTTGTTTCATTGAACAAGACCG
>CAYZKP010000082.1:0-3890 GCA_964479245.1 uncultured Candidatus Saccharibacteria bacterium
TCAATCCACGAGTGAAAGAAAACCCTGTTTTCTTTTTTCATTTTTTTACCAGAGGGGCAATCAAGTCTGCCAAAGATTTTTCTATCGTTTCTTTCTCCGTTCCATCCCGCATAGCGCCCGGGTTTTTCAGAGAGAACAATTTGTCCGTCTCCGTTCATAATTTTGTACTTTTTTCTCATTGCTCAAGTGTTCCAATGAATGGAAGGTTTCTGAATTTTCCTTTGTGATCCATTCCGTACCCCACAACAAATTCGTTTGGGATTTCAAATCCGAGATAATCAATGGTAACCGGAATTATGTTTCGCTCCGGTTTAAAAAGAAGCGCGCACATCTTAAGCGACGCAGGTTTCCCCGTACGCACATGTTCAAGTAAGCACTGCACCGTTCGTCCGGTGTCAATGATATCCTCCACAATCAGAACATCTTTTCCCTCAATTGGCTGTGTCAGATCCGCGATAATTCTTACGGTTCCATTTGAGGATGTTCCTTCGTATGACTCAACTCGCATGAAATCAATCGCAAGCGGCAAGTCTATCTCTCGCGCGAGGTCAGATAAGAACACAAATGCTCCTTTTAAAATTCCAACCAAAACTAAATTTTTATCAGCATAATCGCGGGTAATTTCTTTTCCTAGCCGTTCTACACACCTTTCTATTTCTCTCGAAGTTTTTAAGATATTTTCTATATTGGGAACGGTTTCCATTGAATTTCCGCACCGTGTTTCAAAAAATTTTCTAGCTTGATTATATGTAAAAATTAACAAAATACAATTAAAAACCGTACCCCGTTTCGCTGAAAGCGAAACGGGGTTTCTTATCGCACGTGGATATTGTCACCCGGAATCCACGAGAACGGGTCAAGCAATTGAAGCGCAACAGCACACATGCCGATGCGGTACTGCGTTTCGATTCTTTGCAGTTGCACCGACTGCGCGTAGTCTCGCCGTAAACCTGCCGCGAAGATACGCGCGTGGAGACGCGGCATTTCCCGCGACATCTCTGCGAGGTTGCGAATGATTCTTTCTGCTTTGGACAGATGGCGTGCCATCGCCTCCTCCTGTGTTGCCTACCTATATGCTGAAACTATTATTTTAAATTATATCAAATTATTAAAATAATGTCAAGCACATAAAAAAACCGAGGCAATTCGCCTCGGTTTTTTTGCATGCTTACTTTGCCTTAGGAAGAATTCGAAACATTTTTGTGCCGCATTTCTCGCACATGCCAGACATTGCTTTTCGTTCACCGCCGCCCTTTCCTGCGAAACTGACCTCTTTGGCATCTTTCATCATTCTTTTTGCTTTGCACTTAACGCAATATGCTTGATTATCCATAAAAAACACACATTAGGAATAATGCCTATTGTAGCACAGAGTGGTGCTATACGAAAGCTCACTTCACAATTCATCAGATTTTGCATATAAATAGAGGCAGACGCAATTTGTGCGGGGAAACAGCAAATGCTTTCGGATCACCTGCGATCTGAAATGATTTTTTATGCGACGACTGGCGATTATTCTGATGCTGAAAGATACGAACGGTTTGCGCTTGGGTGCGAACTTGATGTGAAGGCGTCTGAAATCGGAGCAGTCGTGAGAAATCTTGCGTTAAATGAACATGGTTACGGGGATGTCGTTGAGGTTCTCGAAACAGCTTCGGCAACCGGTTTAACCGCTGCTGGCGTAATTTCCGAATGTGCAAAAGCGGGAATTGTGTGCGTGTATACGTCGCTTGATAGAGAGAAAAATCTTCTTGAATTCGCTCGTGAGCGAAGAAGGGGGGACATGTTTGTTCAGGCTGACTTTGAAGATTTACCGTTCGCTTCCATGACATTCCATATTTATATTATGATGGGGGCAGAAGGTTATCGGCCAAAGGGAACTTTTTATCTTGAAGTTCGGCGCGTGCTTCGAGTTGGCGGTTTTTTTGTTATGCCGCAGATCGGACCACGACCTGTCGTCGGCGACTCAGAAAAAGAAGATGTTTTAAAATCAGGACTTGAACTTGTCAGAGCGGACAATTATCTCATCGCAAAAAAGGTTAACTGATAACGTGCGTTTATAATTGAACTGCAAAGTACTTCCACGGCGTAACCGTGGAAGTTTTTAATACAACAACCCCGACGTTACGTCGGGGTTGTTGCGGGGAGTTTTTAAAATAGCGGTGTTTGTTCACCATTTGATATACCATATTTTTTGATAACGACCTCCTTTGTAGTTTCAAGGTCGCGAATTGCTTGTGGAGGAAGGTTATATTTTTGACGCAGATATTGCGAAAACTTTGGCAGGGTATCAATGCGCTCTTCAACAAATCCCGCCTCAGCCAGAATGGAGCAGAGGGGAATGTTGTATGTCTGCGCAAGGCGCGACAGCACATCAATGCCTATAGACTTAAAAATTGTTCCGTTTTCAATTTTAGAGAGATGGCCGGGAGAGATGCGCGAGAATTTTGCTGACCGATGGAGAGACATATTCAAATCAAGGCGAAGGCGCTCTAAATATTTGCCCAACCGCGCCATTTCACGCGACGAAGTCTCTATTTTGAATTTTTTATGCTTAAGTGTACGCATGGCTTTGTATTAACTACATGACAATACTTGGCGCGTATGCATACCATTCAAAAAATGTTTTGTGGATAAACTGTTGATTATTTTGAATAACTTTTTGTCTCTGTATCTTCAAAGAAACAAAAAATATGTTCAGTGCGTTTTTTGCGCAATAAACAACACATTCCATAATAATCAATGACCACACTCTGTTGATTTAAAGAAACAGATATTTCTTTAAATCAACAAGAAAACGTTCTCCCAAATGCTTGTCTTATTTCTATACCCATTTTACTATTTAAGTATTGCTCCTTGCAAAGAAAACAATTGTTGCATATGTGGAAAATCTTTGGATATCCCAAATTTCTCCTTAAACGACAACAGTTTTAAAGGAACTCTATATGTGCACAATGCCGTGATCGCGCTTCGATCTAAGGCCTATACACGTACTGTCTTTTGCCTTTTCCTCCATATATTTTGAAGGCGATTCTCGGCAGTTTTCTAAAAATGTGCGGAGCAATCTCCTATGTTGAAGATTATTTTGCACAGATTTTTTATCATCTCCTCATTTGCTTTGACGGTGCTTGGAGTCTATTTTGCATATCTGCACTATATGCTCCTTCGAGTTGACATTCAAAAATACGACGATCCGCTTATTCAATATTCGTTTGTTGATGACAAGCGCGCCTTTACCGTCTCTGGCGGAAACGATATTGAAATAAAAGAAGTAGTGTGGACGATGCCCTCTGTCGCGACCGCCGCCCTCTCTCGGCTTAACAAACATCCGCGCATTCTTACGGTGCAAGATGTCATGACACAACTGTATTATGACTCTGGCTATTTACTTGCGGGGCTGCCGTTTGCCGACCGAGAATCGTTTGTCGCGTGCGGTATTTTGGGAGACACATATTCTTTTGGCATTCCGCTTATCGCCGAAGTAACCTTTCGTGAACGGGGGGAGGAGGCATTACGTACGATTTTCTCCCTGGTGTATGCAGAACTTATTACCGGTGACAATCCCTTTATTGCTGTCTATGAAGAGAACGCATCCGAAAAAGAAAAAGAAAATTTTATTAATCAAGCTCTTAAGGAATTATCCAAACGATTTACCATTGCAAGAGATGCGCTTTTCTCCAGCGCGCTTTCAAATGCGGATAATTGTACGCACAGCTAATGGCGGACTTAAATTTTAAGACATTGTTTAGCAAAAGCAAAAATATCTCCTGTTTCTGTATTTATCAAAAAAGAAAAGGCACCCAGAATGACGGAGTCCACGGGTGCCCAAGTTGAGGCGGCGATGCCGAAGTCCGCGAGGATTTCCTTGATGCGCTACTTAACCAGCTCTC
>CAYZKP010000083.1:0-2541 GCA_964479245.1 uncultured Candidatus Saccharibacteria bacterium
CATTTCGCTCTTTCTCTTATGTGTCCCTTCTGCCAAAAACATACCACGCTCACGCGCAATACAAAAACTTGACAAGTATATTATATTAATGATATAATTAAACTTAGGATTGAATACGGCCAATGGAGACAACAATGACGAGCAGCACAATGGTACGTGTGTCGGTACGTGTGTCCCTTGAGGACTTGGGCAACCCTTACCATTACCAGGACATCATCAGGAGTGCGGTCTCCTCAATGGGAGAGCAGGGCGCGGACATCGTGCTTAACTTCCTCATGGAAAAGATCAGATCGGGGAAGTTTGCCGATTTCTATCACACCCCCGACCACCTCGTGTATCACTTACTCGAGGAAGTCAAGCGGCATGTCCGGCCGGAACATTCCCAGATGCTCGGCGAAATTCTGATGACCGATGAAGTCGCCAAAGACAGCGATCGGTCAAATAAGTCTCGTCTGGTCTCTTTGCTCGGGGGTATCGGGAATGCGGAAGCGATTCCATACCTCATCAAATACATGAAGCGCGTGAAAGACTGCCTCGCCGACCACAGCAAGAGCGAAGCAAGAGCGGCGCTCAATCGAATCGTCAATCGGGAAATTTCCGGCTAAGACAGTAAATCCGCAAAGACCACTGGGGGGCGGCTCACGCGAGCCGCTCTTTTTTCTTTTTATCAATTTTTAAAGTGTTAGCGCAAGGTTTTCAAAAATTAATTTTATGGATGGAGTCGTTGTTAAAAGATCGCGTCGTGCAAGCGCGGTTTTTTTTAATTTTAAAACCTCTCTTTGTTTGTCTTGTGTTTTTTGAAAACTGTGCGCCAAATTTTTTTCAATGGCATTTAGAAACAGCGTCGCACGTTCCCTGTTTTTTTCTTCAACTAAATCCGTAATGAGAGCAAGTCGCTTAGCTGGTGTCGTATTTAAAAATTCTTGCGCCCTTTTATCTACGTCGGTTTCAGTATTGCTGTGAGAATTATCTTCCCGCCTTATGACAACAATGCGAGATAAAACTGTCCCAAATAAAAAAATGAGTTCCTTCGGTCGGCTCTTCCAAAATCTTTAAAAGTGTATTTTGGGCCTCCTCCGTAATATATGAAAAAGAAAAAATAAAAAATTTACGCTCTCCGTCTATTCCCTTTCTCGTCTGCATTTCTTTAAGCGCGTGTCCATCGTCAATTAGAAAAGAATCAAATTCCTTGCACCACACATCCGGGTTGCCGCGCGTCACAACACCGTGTTCGTTTTCCAAAAAAGAGAGGAGTGCTGGCATCACTTCAGGGCCATTCCCTTCAATAATATATGCGTGGTGGGATAATTCGTTTAGATGTTTTTTAAAATGTGTATCCACGTGTGCTTTTTGAAATTACCTCTTGCTGATGATTGTTTTTTTGTATGTATCCAAGTGTTCAAGCGCGATGCCGGTGCCCTTTGCGACACAGTAAAGCGCGTCATCTGCTAAATGCGCCTTTACGCCCGTGCGGCGAAAGACAAGCTCAGGAAAGTTGCGAAGTTGCGAGGTGCCACCAGTCATAATAATTCCCTGATCTATAATATCCGCTGAGAGTTCGGGCGGAGTTTCCTGAAGCACGTCTTTCATCGCCTTTATCATTTCGCGCAACTCTCCGCTAATTGCTTTCACAATTTCATTTGTTGAAATCTGCGCCGAACGAGGAAGCCCGGCTATAAAATCTCTTCCTTTTATTGTAATCCCTAGTTCTTCTTCAAGCGGAACCGCGGAACCGATTTTAATTTTAATTTCTTCTGCGGTTTTGTCACCGATTGCAAGATTAAATGTTTTCTTCACATAGTCGGCAATCGCAGTGTCAATTCTATTCCCTGCGCATTTCACCGACTTTGACGCAACAATGCCGCCGAGTGAAATCACCGCAACGTCAGTCGTGCCGCCGCCAATATCAACAACCATGTGCCCGCGCGCCGCGTGAATGGGAACACCTGCGCCAATCGCCGCTAAAATCGGTTCTTTTACCACATATGCATTTTTTGCGCCCGCTTTAACCGCTGCCTCAATTACTGCGCGTCGCTCGGTGGACGAAACTCCGGCAGGCACAGAAATCAAAACATCTGGTTTAAAAATGTTCCACGGACCAAGCGCTTTGTTAATAAAATATCGGAGCATCGCCTCCGTCACCCGATAATCAGCAATCACGCCGTCTTTCATGGGGCGATACGCAATAATAGAGTCTGGCGTTTTGCCGACCATCTCTTTTGCCTCAACCCCGACAGCAAGAATTTTATTGTCCTCAAGAGAAACCGCCACGACCGATGGCTCATTAAGAACAATTTTTTTACCCGGAACATAGACAAGGGTATTTGCTGTCCCCAAGTCAATGCCTAATTTTTTAGTGAAAAATGACATGCCAAATTTTAACGAGTGTTAACGAGTATTAAATTTGAGCGCCCCCTCCTTTTGCGCGCTTGCGCGAAAAGAAGGAAGTAAAGGTTTGGCAGCCGCAGCGTTTTCGGCTTCGCCTCAACCCTGCGGGCCAATTCGCTTTATCCCCACTCCAACACTTCGTAGCCTCTCTTC
>CAYZKP010000083.1:2551-3837 GCA_964479245.1 uncultured Candidatus Saccharibacteria bacterium
GTAATTTTTATATATGCATATATAAAAATTACACCCTTTGTATGTTCACTCCAACATTCTTCAGTCTCTCTTCTATCCTCTCATATCCCCGATCAATGTTATATATATTATGTATAACAGAAACTCCGTTCCCTACAATAGCAGCGATAATGAAGGCAAGACCTGCCCGCAGATCCGGACTTTCCATTTCACGCCCCTTAAGCGGAGTCGGACCCCGGACAATAATCCGATGCGGATCACAGGCTTGAATATCGGCCCCCATCCGCGCTAACTCTAAAGCATACGCAAGTCGTCCCTCAAAGATAGTTTCAAATACGAGCGCCTGGCCATTTGTTTGTGTAAGAAAAACCGTCATCGGCGCCTGCAAATCAGTCGGAAAACCCGGGTACTCCCGTGTCTCAATGTTTATAGAAGTAAATTCTTTTGGGGATACATTTTTACTCACTGTGATTGAATTTTTTGTAATCTCCATGTTAACACCAACTCCTCGCAGCATAGTAATCAACATTTCTATGTGTGACGGATCGCAGTTCGTAATGGTAAAATCTTTCCCGAGAAGCGCGCCGAGGATTAAAAAACTTCCTGACTCAATCCGATCAGGTGGCGTCTGATACACAGTACCTTTTGCGTGGAGTAATCCTCCGCCCGTTATTTCAATCACAGACTCTCCTGCTCCTTTAATGTGCGCACCACAGGCGTTTAAAAAATCTGCGAGAATAGGGATTTCTGGCTCCCGGGCGGCGTTTTTAAGAATTGTCTTGCCCTCTGCGAGCACTCCCGCCATCATGAGGGTTTCCGTGCCAGTAACACTTGGCTTTTTTAAAAAAATAGTTGCACCCGTAAGTTTTTTATTTTTAGCAGTGAGAGTGTATACATCATTTTCGTGTACCACAGACGCACCCATTGCTTTAAATCCTTCTATAAAAAAATCAATCGGGCGCTCCCCAATAACACATCCGCCCGGATGCGGAAAAGAAACTCTGCCAAAGCGCGCGAGGAGTGGCCCTGAAAGCACAATTGACGCACGGAGCTTGTTTGCAAGCTCTACGGGCAAATCTGTAGAAAGAGTATTCGGAACAGAAATAAAATATGTACTGTGATTATTTTTTTGAGAAATATATGCTCCTAATGCCGTTAAAATATCGTTCATCCGTTTTATATCTTCAATATCAGGAACGTTGTGAAGCTCCACCTCGGCAGCAAATAAAACTGACGCGGCAAGCGCTTTAAGCGCCGCGTTTGTCGCGCCTCGAACAGGAATACTTCCCGAGAGTACGCGCTTGCCT
>CAYZKP010000084.1:0-3833 GCA_964479245.1 uncultured Candidatus Saccharibacteria bacterium
GTACCGTCAGTGGCATATTGCGTTTGAAGCGGCGTAACGCTTCCGGAGTGGCCGGTATTCGGATTGCGCCATGTGGCACTTGCGCCATCTCGGTTGCGTTCAAGCGCCCTGTCTGCCGTTTGTTTTGAGTACAGTTGGTCTGCCCGATCAAGCGATTTACCAATTTCACTTCCCGCCCATGCTCCCGCAAGAGCGCCAATAACCGCAGCCGCAATTTGTCCCTTACCACTTCCAAATTGAGAGCCCGCTAAAGCGCCAAGCCCCGCTCCGGCAAGTGTACCTATGGATTGTTTGGGGTTGTTCTGAATTTGTTCACACGCAGTGGTAAAAAGAAGCATCACCGCAATCACCAGGCCACAACTTGCTTTCATGGCTTTCGTCATGCGACTCTCCGTACACATTAAAACGTCTTGCAACAGTGTATCACGGCAAAAAGACAAATCAATCCGGGTCCGCGTAGGGTTTCCGTTGTTTATCGGGCGCAAAAACGATACGATGTACATATAAGCAAAGAAACTACAATGGTCATATTTGACGAGGAAAAGCAAAAAAAACAATTGGAAACTCTGCGTGCCTCTGAAGCAGAAAACGTTGTTACAATACTCTCTCAAAAATATGGGCTCCCGTATCTTGATCTTTCAACTATCTCTGTAAACACGGATGCCTTGCGGCTTATACCGGAGGCAGAAGCCCGCAAAAGTAACACCGCCGGTTTTCGACTTGTTGGGAAAAAAATATACGTCGCGGCGATTTCTCCGGAGAAAGAAGAGACAAAAATGACGCTTCGAGAGCTTGAGGAGCGCGGATATGAACCACAGATATATCTTGTTTCAAAAAAAAGTTTAGAACACGCGTGGGAGCGCTATCAAGAAATATCATTTGCTGAAGAAACACATGCAGGGGTTCTAGAAATTGCCACAACAATTCTCGCGCATTTTATTGAAACATTTTCTTCTCTTGAAGAGGTGAAAAATGCCGTTACCGAAGCTCTTTCAACAAAAAAGAAATATCATATTTCGGAACTCCTTGAAATACTCCTTGCTGGCGCCCTAGCGACAGAAGCGTCCGACGTACACATTGAGCCGGAAGAGACATCGGTAAAAATTCGGTTTCGCCTTGACGGAGTACTTCAAGATTTGCTTTTTGTGGAATATAAAATTTATACGCTTGCTCTTTCGCGCATTAAACTGCTCTCAGGACTTAAATTAAATGTAAAAGATGACGCGCAAGACGGACGATTCAGCATCCGCGTGAAAGATAATGATGTTGAAATTAGAACGTCGGTCATCCCGGGAGCATACGGCGAATCAGTCGTCATGAGGATTCTGAACCCCAAAACAATCGGCGTTCCCTTTGGGGAGCTCGGCATTGAAGAGCGCCTGCTTAAAATTCTAGAGGATGAAATTAAAAAACCAAACGGCATGATTTTAAACACTGGTCCAACCGGCTCCGGAAAAACAACAACGTTGTATGCCTTCCTTAAAAAAATTCAAACTCCTGAAATTAAAATTATCACCATTGAAGACCCAATTGAATATCACCTTCCAGGCGTCACACAAACCCAAGTTGAAGAGGAAAAAGGGTACACGTTTGCGCAAGGCATGCGCTCTGCCTTGCGGCAGGACCCCGATGTTATCATGGTCGGCGAAGTGCGCGACAAAGATACCGCCCGTACCGCGATTCATGCCGCACTAACCGGCCACCTCGTCCTCTCTACGCTACACACAAACAACGCCGCCGGAGCAATCCCCCGCCTCATTGACCTTGGAGTAAACAGCAAAATCATCAGCTCTGCCCTTACCGTTGCGATTGCGCAGAGACTCGTGCGAAAAATATGCGCGCAATGCAAAAAAGAACGTCCGCCGACAGCAGAGGAGAAAAAAATTATCACGGAACAATTAAAAAATATTCCCGAAGTATACCAATCAAAAATCCCAAAAATGTTTTCGATATGGGAAGGAGAAAAATGCTCCGCATGCCACAACACCGGCTACAAAGGAAGAATTGGCGTGTTTGAAGCCGTGCTTATGGATGAGCACATTGAACAAGTGACTGTTGCAAACCCCAGTGAGCGAGAAATTAATAAAGCCGCGGAACCACAAAATCTTCTCACGATGCAAGAAGACGGAATATTAAAAGTACTCGCCGGAACAACGACGCTCTCCGAAGTAGAAAGAGTGGTGGGATTTTAAAAGAATAGATTTAAGATTTACGATATAAGATTTAAGATTTCAAAAAATAAATTCACAAATCATATATCTTATATCATAAATCACATAAGGCCGTGTATTCTCTAGGCAATCCTTTTATGTCAGGAAACAAAAAAGATGAGTATGACACTGAGGAGAACTCCAGAATGAACGCCGAGGCGAGCACCCAGAGTATCCTTGTAAAACACCCTAAAGCCCGAAAGGCCCGATAGCCTAGAGAACACATAGTCCTATGCGTGTAAATCTGGTATGGTTGAAGTATTAGTGAGGTTTTTTCCGAACCACTACCCAAACTTTGCAAGAAGGTTACCATAAAAATGATATCATATATATTAATATATGTCAAGCAATGCAAAACAAGAAGGCGGTGAACGACATTTTCTAGACAATGCGCTTCGCCCGACGCAGTGGGATGATTATGTTGGCCAGCATGGAGTAAAAAACAATCTCCGTATACTGCTTGACGCCGCAAAAGGACGAAAACAGCCGCCTGAGCATCTCCTTTTTTACGGCCCGCCAGGACTTGGAAAAACAACGCTTGCGCACCTTGTTGCAGAACGAATAAACGCGCGCATTAAAATTACCTCGGGTCCGGCAATTGTTAAGGTCGGAGATCTTGCCGCAACGCTCACCAATCTCTCCGCCGGAGATATCTTGTTCATTGATGAGATACACCGTTTAGGCAAGGTGGTAGAAGAAGTGCTCTACCCGGCAATGGAATCTGGGTTTCTTGATATCATAATCGGGAAAGGCCCCTCCGCGCGTACTATCCAACTTGAACTGCCACCCTTCACGCTTATTGCCGCAACAACCCGTATTGCGCTTCTCTCCTCCCCACTACGCAGCCGTTTTTCAGGCGGAGTGTTTCGACTGGAGTTTTATACCGAGCCAGAAATTGAAGAAATACTCAAACGTTCTGCGACACTCCTAAAAATTACCCTTCACTCTGACGCGCGCAAAGAAATTGCGCGCCGAAGCAGATTTACGCCCAGAACCGCAAATTATCTGTTAAAACGATGCCGCGATTTCGCACAAATCAGCAAAGAGCAAGAACTTTCAAAAGAGCTCGCGCGCACAGCGCTTGCGCTTTTGCAAATTGATGAGGCGGGGCTTACTGCCGTTGACCGAAAATTACTTAACACTGTTATAGAAAAATTCGGTGGTGGTCCTGTTGGAGTAAACACTCTCTCAGCTGCAACGTCAGAAGAAATGGCAACCATTGAAGAAGTTAACGAGCCATATCTTATCCAAATCGGCATGCTTGAACGCACCCCACGCGGGAGAATAGCCACAAAAAAGGCATATGAACACCTTGAAAAATCTGGCCCCTTGTTTTAGTTTTATCAATACATGAGCGGTCACAACAAGTGGTCTTAGATAAAGCACCCCAGTACCAGAGCAAGACTCGGTACGGGGCGAGAAGTGCTGCAATAAAGTATGTGAGTAAATATACATTGTCATGATCGGACATAACAAATGGAGTAAAATGAAACACAAAAAAGGAGTTGTTGCGACTGGGCTTACAACGGTCATGCTTTACTTTGGATTTGTACTATTGATAATCATATTCTATTTCATCTTTAAGCTTACTTTTGGCGAAACAGAAGTAAAGATTTTAGGCTA
>CAYZKP010000085.1:0-3812 GCA_964479245.1 uncultured Candidatus Saccharibacteria bacterium
TCTCATGAAAGTTATAATCCGAATCATCCGAATTGTTATCCGAATACTCCGAATATTTTAGATTTTGATGTTAATTATAGTATACCGTACTGCTATTATAATATCTAAAACAAAGACCCCCGCAGATAAGCTTTGGAGGCCGTGCTGGAGACGGCTAGTTGCGCGTCTTTCGTGGAAGCAGCGCTTCCGCGGTCCGCGTGGCCATTCACGCGACCCCGCCTTCCCACAAGGGGCGCAACGGCTCGGGGTCTAAGGAGGTGCGGAGGAACAGTGGGTTCCTCCAGACCCGTGCCTTTTCACCATCTTCAGCATTGGTTATTATATACTATTATATACTTTTGTCAACTTGACATATTTTTTCTTCTAATGTATCCTACGAAAAGACAAACAGTCACAGCCGAAAGATTTTAAAGCTTTGAAATTTTTCGGCTGTGACTGTGATAGTCCAGTCCCTGTCTCGGGTGAGAGACAAAGCAGGGCAATGAAGCCCGGAGGAATCGCTATGACGTGGATGACACAGCGTTGGACTGGGGGTCAATTAAACGCTCTTGTGAAAATTCATGGGGAGCAGACGGCACGAGACATTCTTTCTGGCAAACGACGTATTCAGACTGCAAAAAACAAACACCTTGGAAACAGGCAGGAAATACACTGGAGAGAGCAAGAAGACGACGAAGTGAAGGAGTTTTACGACAATCCTTCTTATTTTGTTAATGATGATATATATTTCACCAGTGATTTCAGAAAACGTATTTTGTCTTCATTAAGTGGTGACGGACAAAGTATTGTGCCACGTCTTATCATGAACGATCATAGTATTTCAGACTCTACTCTTGTTTCATTTGATGTAGCGAGTGAATCCAGTGAATTTGAGATAAGAGGAGAATTATCTGAATTTCACATTTTTGAGAATCCACTTACATTTTGCACATATCTCAAGCAAATGCTTATGGATCAAATAAACGGCCAAAACGGCACCCTTCTGATAAACGGCGGATCCAATCTTTTTTTTGTGCAAGGAATTGAAGAGGGCCTTTTTGTGGTGAACACGCGTTTTGAATTGTGTGTTCCTGATGAAGGATGGTCAGAAAAAGAGCGGTGGGTAATAAATGCTAGAGGTGAGGGAGGTTATCACCCGTTCCTGGAATCCAGTCATCGATGGATGCCGGACCATGGTGTGCGTGTTCGTGTGTTTGACCGGAATGAACGGGCAGATAGTGATAAAATATAATTAAGAAAAGACGGCTGAAACCAAAAGCGGTGAGATGTTATCAATCCGCTTTTTTAATTTTATTTTAATTTTATAGTTAAGAATACTAAAAGCTCATCTGTCGACATCCGACGTTAACAGATTTAGCTGTAACGCTTCTCGTATATATTGGTTTAATGGGTCCTCCGCCGGCGCCCTACGGGCTTTGGCGGACAGGCGCCGCATCCTTATTTAATAATGCTTCCCGTGTATATTGATTTGATGGGTCCCACATCATCCAGCTGGTGAGACCTGCGTCATATACTGCCTGCATTTGAGTTTTAACCATGTCCACTGTGTATGGAACCGGGTAATCAAAATCCTGAAGCCACGGGCGGAGTTTCTCCGGTGTTGAGCTCGCGGCAACAAGGCGCAGCGCGGCTCTATCCATAGAGAACTTTACTATTTCATATGGATACGCGTTTACATTCTGATATCCATTAAAGCCTTTTGGATAGTGCGAGGGGTACACCATGGGAGCGATGTAGTCAAAATACGGTTCTGTAAATTCAAGCACTTGTCCGATATTTAAGTCATCTGTGTTCGTCGTAGACATGCCAAACAAATCAGCGGAAAGTACTATTCCGCTTTCCTTGAGAGCCTCGTGAAGATGCGCGAAAAATTCCTTAAGCGCATGTGCTTTTCCGAAATTCGGGTCCGCAATAATTCGCGCCTCGCTCCATGGATAATAAATGTCGCGCATGTTTCCGTCAGACGGGAACCGAATGTAATCGTAATTTAATTCATCAAAGCCGATTTTGTATGATTCACGCGAAAGGTCAATAATATACGTCCAATATTCTTGCGCGCCAACGTCCACAAAACTGATGCCTTTGTAATCTTTCCAAATTGTTTTGTCGGACTCTTTTTGCACTGCCAAATCAGGTCGTTTTTTTGCGAAAAACGGGTCTTGAAACACGGTGATGCGACCAATGACATAAATATTCTTTTCATGGAGGGTGCGTATGAATTCTTTCAAATCTGCGACTCGGCAGGTAATTCCAACGGCCTCATCAAAAAGCGGCATGTTCGTTTTGAACGCGATGTTTCCGCTATAATCTTTTATGTCTATAACAATAGAGTTAAGTTCCGTTTCTTCAATAAGCGCGACAAGGCGACTGCGGAGACTGGGGGTTCCCGCCACGCAACTTGTCATATACACAGCTTTGACCGACTTCGGAGTTTTAAGATGAACAACGGGTGGCTCTTTCTCTTCCTGTGCAACCGCGCCGTCAACGGCCGCAACCCGCGCTTCTTCACTCCCCGGTTCGTATGTCGTTGAGAAAAAAATAGGCACAGAAAAAACTGTAGCCACAGCAAGAGCAAAAAAGCTCGCGCCAATATACAAATATCTTCTATTGTTTATTTTCATGGGGTGGAGTTGATGGATTCTGTGAATGTTGCGGCTGATGTTTACGGCGCTCTTTTATAATGATAGTTATGGCAAAGGATGCTATAAAAATCCCTGAAATAAAGAGGACTGCTGTTTTCCATGCCGAAGGAAAGCCCAAAAACGGCAAAAAGAAAATAAGCACTCCAAACGCAAATAATATCCAATAGTGTTTTGTTCCCATATACCAACAGTATACTCTGATTTATGTAAAATTGAAGTATTAAAATTAAAAAAAGCCACACCAGTTGTGATGTCTGGAGCGGCTGGTGAATAAATCACGCCATGCGAAGAGCGAACTCCGGAAAACGAACATTGACCGGATCATATTCCACCCCCATAAATTTTTGTTTCCCAACAAAATCTCTTATGGCTTTCTCGTCATAAAATTTAACTTTGTAAAAAGGGCTATGGGTTCCTCTTTCAAAAATCACTTCGACAACATGTCCTTCTTCGTAAATATATTTAGGGTGATCTATGTTTCCACTGGAGATTATTGTCGTAAATTGAACCTTAACCAAATTTCCTTCTGTAAATTTATTTGCTTTTCCTTTCTTTTCACAAAGGGAGATTTGTTCTTTGTAATGTGAAATAAACCTGCAAATTTCACATTCGTAAGCAACTATTTCTCTCATGACGATGCTCCTTTTATTGCTATCTGATATACAAACTAACAAAAAGCAGGAAAAAAGTCAAATTGCCTCAATTATGACTACAAATTCCCCTCGTATTTTCTCTTTATTTTTTTCAAAATACTCCAAAACTTCTTTCGCTGTGCCAGAGATTACCTCCTCATACATTTTCGTCAACTCACGTGCAACCACGATTCGTCTTTCCAAACTATGGACGTCGGACATCCATAGTTTGGAGGCTAGGGACTCTAGGGTTTTTATGATGCGATGCGGAGACTCGTAAAACACAACGGTTCGCTTTGACGCGACAATTTCTTTAAAGAGCGTTTCTCTCCCCTTTTTGTGAGGCAAAAATCCTAAAAACAAAAAATCCGACGAAGGAAAGCCGCTTATTGAAAGAGCTGCAACTGCTGCGTTTGCTCCGGGTATAGAGATAATTTCCGCACCTGCTTGCCGAGCCTTATTGACCAACAAGACTCCCGGGTCTGAAATGGTCGGAGTTCCTGCGTCAGAAACAAGCGCCACACTCTTTCCTTCATCT
>CAYZKP010000086.1:0-2814 GCA_964479245.1 uncultured Candidatus Saccharibacteria bacterium
GCTGTAGTGCGCTTTGCAATTTCATTCCCTTCTCCGTCAAACATGGTGAGAGTCGCGTTGTATCTTCCTACAAGCACGCCTTCAAAATGAACGCTTGCGAGAAGATCTCTTACTCCGGTCGGCAGAACCACCTGCCCCTCAACAGAAACAGTTCCGATTTCTTTTCCAAAGATATTAGTTACGCTAATAGTTCCTTTTGGTTCAAAATGCACTGTTCCCGTGTTTTCAAATTTTATAGAAAAATCAATAGGGTTTGTTTGCACAAACCATGGTCCTGAAAAATCAAGCACACTGCCTTTCTCAAGGCGGCTTCCGGGTACGGTCACTAAAATAAGCATTCCTACTTGAGTCCCGACTTTAAGCTGACTTCCGTCTTTTGGGAGTTCGGACGCTTTAAAAAGCGCGACTCCAAAGTGTCCCCCGGGCTCGGCGTTTGCCGGTGTTTTAATAGTATAGCGCACATTTTTGATTTCATTTTTGCCAAGCGTAAAAGAAGCCGGCGCATCGAGTGAAATCCAATCCCGCACAGTAGTTATGCCCGGCGCTCTTTGCACGATCTGTATGTTATATGTGCCTGCAAGTGGGATAAAATCCTCTATTTTTGTTTCTACTGTTACGGCATCATCGCTTGCGTTTGTAATTTGAATAACGCCGGATATTTCTTCTCCGGGTGTAAGGGTGTGACTGACTTTTAAGGGCTGTATAGAAAGACCAAGATTTCCTGCGTATGCTTCATGCGTAAAACCAGAAAAGAGAAAAATGTGTCCTATAAAGGTGAGCGCAAAAATAACGGTCACTACCAGCAAAACGGCGCCTGTTGGATAAACAACGGTTTTCTGTAAAAAATACTTCATACCATTATTAATTTCCTGTTGCGGTATACGTAATAGGACAACTATACGCCCCCTGCTGTTGAGAACTGTCTACATTCAAATAATATTGTACGGTATTAAGATGCGCGCTTGCAGAATACGAACCCGCTCCCGCATTTCCAATTTGCCGTGAAACCGTAGAACTTGCAATACCTGCGTAAAGCGCAGTTCCATCGGCATCATTTGACCCCCACCACGTAGTCGATATAAATGGAGCGCTTCCGGAGGCCGTCATCATGCGAAACGCCATAACATTGCCAGAACTGTCCAAACTTGCGCGTGCAACCGCATTGCCTGCCGTTGTTGTGGCTGCACCCGGCACCCATTGGGTCTGGTCAGTAATACCTACCGTAGCATCGCTGTCTAAATCGCATACTGTATTGCCTCCGGGCTCTGTTACATCATCTCCTGAAAGCGCGACATTCCATCCCGAAGTATTATTGGTAGTAACCGAAAGAGTAGTCGTTGCGATTTTATATGCCCCAGGAGTAAGAGTCCCAAACTGATCTGTGCTTGTAGTAAACGTAAGTGTTTGCGCTACGGTTACGGTAAGTGTCACCGCTTCTCCATACGCGTAGTATGCCCCACCGCTAATAAATATGATCAGCGTAACAGTACATGCCCAAACAAAAGTATAGGTATCATCTATTTGAAATTTTAAAAATTGAGACATTTTTAAGCAATCTATTATATAACGACCTTTTTAATCCATTTTTGAATACTATTAATATCTATATTATATCATCTATCGATTTATAAGTTATCCACAATGACCGGAGCTTATCTGAAAAATTCATTATTCACCAAGCTCTAAGGATTCATTGTTGCCGTATACGTAATTCCCCCCGAATACGCGCCTGTTTTCTGCGTAGAAGGCACATCCAGATAATAAAGAACTGTATTAAGCGCGCAGTTAGCCCCCGAACATTCTACGCTTGAATCGCCGATTTTTTGCGCAGTGGAAGGAAACCCCGCCCAAAGCGTTGCAGCACTGTCTGTGTAGGCATCGGTTGTCCCCCACCACGTTGAAGATATAAAAGAAGCGGTTCCGCTCGCAGTCATCACGCGCAGCGCGAGCACATCGCCGCTTGAATCAAGCGAAGAAATACGCACCGCGTTTCCTATAGTAGTTGTTGCCGCTCCGGGAGACCAGGCAGTTTGATCGGTAATATTTATACTCGCGTCAATATCCAAATCAAGAGTGGTATCAGAATCGTCGCGCGCGACTGTGATGTTCCAGCCAGTGGAATTGTTAGTATCAACACTTAGCGTGCTTGTTGCAAAAATAAATGATCCGGGAGTGATGTTGGGGAAATTATCGGTGCTTACTAAAAAAGTAAGCGAAGAGGCGGCCTGCGTCGTAAATGAATTGCATGTTGAAGAATCAGTAAAAGTTGTACTGCCATCGGGATCTTTCACAGACGCTTTCCACCAATATTGAGTACTCGCCGATAACGCGGTTTGCGTCAAAAAACTGCCTTGCGTGCCGGAAGTGTAACAAGAAGTTGGACTCGCGGTGCAGGTTGCGTTTGTGCCAGTCCAGCCGGTTGAACTCACCGCCTGATCGTTGGTTTGCACTACCGTGGTGCAGGCGCTATTTGAATAAATGGTAACTTTATAACTTAGATTATCTGCGGTTGTATCGGGATCAGTAGCGGTCATAGTAAAAGTAGGTGTGAGCGAAACGCCTGTCGCGGCGTTTGTCGGAGAATCCTGTGAGGGCGCGTCTGGGGGTTTACTATAAGTAAGAATAACCTTGCCGCCGGCGCCATTGCCGCCGGAAATATTGGTCCCTTCTGCAGCGCCGCCTCCACCGCCACCATATTGCCCGGCAACTGGCGCAGAACCCGCCGCGCCATTGGCATTACCGCCATCGCCACCATGCCCTCCGCCTGTTGGGGTGCTCGCGGTTGGGTAAGTCGCGGTGCTCCATGTTTGAGGA
>CAYZKP010000086.1:2824-3793 GCA_964479245.1 uncultured Candidatus Saccharibacteria bacterium
TGCGGCTGTACCGGCGGTTCAACCGCGAGAGCCGTCGCGGCCAGGAGAATTATTTCTTCCTTTTTCTCCTTAGCCACCAGAGAATACCGTATCACCCACTCCGGATGCCGCCGCGCCACCCGCTCCTCCAGCCGGCGGCGTGCCGGTTGAACAGGCGCCAGGAGAGCCGCCTTTGGCAAGCACCGTACCGCTCGTACTAAACCAGCTGTCGCCGCCGGCAGTTGAGGCAGTACAACCAGCATTTCCTGTTCCGCCGGTACCAACCGTAACTGTGTAGTCATTTCCTGGAATGACCGTAATGGTATTTTTTTTAGAATACGCTCCTCCTCCTCCGCCTCCTCCTCCATCAGAACTTAAGTTCTGTCCGCCACCTCCACCGCCACCACCCCAAACCTCGGCCTGAACAGAAGTTACTCCTGTCGGCGCTGTCCAAGTTGTACTAGTAGTAAATGTTTCTGTGCTTACTGCTTCTGCTATTTGAATTTTTGGGAAACCGTTAAAAATCCACGCGGTAATCAGTAAAAATATAGCTGTAATTTTTATTAACTTTTTCATAGTATGCGGCCAGCCTCGTTAGAAATATATTGCCAAAGAAAATTGCCGCGTCCATAATATGAATTTCTAACGGGACTTGCTAAACTGCGGGATAAGAATTTTGATAAACGTTTAACCATTTTATTTAACAGTAAAATTCGCGGCTTCAAGAACCGCAAACAGCGGGTATGAGTTTTGATTAAAAGATTCGCAATCCGTTTTTGTTTCGGCAAAACTTATCTCTGTTTTATAATTTCCTGCCCCTAAATTAAAAATCGCGGGCGGTAAAGGCGAGGTGGTAGGAACGCATTCGGAGACAAAATTATCTGTTTCGGTATACACGACTATTCCCCACCAGCGCATCTTTAGCAACGGCTCAAGAGTCAATCCTACTGACCCTATCGGGCATGGCGAAGCTGAACATGGCGAGCCGTT
>CAYZKP010000087.1:0-3723 GCA_964479245.1 uncultured Candidatus Saccharibacteria bacterium
TATCTACACATACGTCGGCATTATTGTGCTTCATGCGGCGGTATTGTTTAACACAATGACTCGTGGGGCCATTTTGGGTCTTATCGGCGGCTCCATGCTCGTCGCATTTCTGCTTACTATCTTTAATTGGCACAATACACTCGTCAAAAAATATGCGCTTGGGTTTTTAGCCGCTATCGTAATTTTTGTGGGGATCTTCTTTGCCCTGAAAGATACTCAATTTGTTCGCGGGAACCAGATTCTTGATCGGTTTGCGGGCATCTCTCTTGATTCCGGGAAATCTCGTTTTCTTGTCTGGGGTATCGCGTGGGAAGGATTTAAAGAACGGCCTTTTCTCGGGTGGGGACAGGATAACTATATATATGTGTTTAGCAAATACTACACTCCTAAGATGTATTCTGAAGAGCCGTGGTTTGATCGAGCGCACAACGTTATCTTTGACTGGCTCACCGCGGCGGGGACATTAGGTCTTGTTGGGTATCTCGGCGTTGCCGCGTCACTCTTGTATGTGTTATGGTTTCAGGCGCGTAAACGAAAAGATGATGAGGATAGCAGTGTAGCTGTGCAGGGAAAATCGCTCTTTTCGGTAGGCGAAAAAAGCATCATAACGGGTCTTTTTGCTGCATATTTGTTCCACAACTTATTCGTGTTTGATAACGTAGTCAGTTATATCTTTTTCTTTTCCGTGCTTGCGTTTGTGCACAGCGCGTATCGTGCCCGGCATGAACGAGACAGCACAGAAGACAGAATTGAACCAGTACATGATGAACGAAAAGAATTTATGGGGCGTCTCGTGGGACCGGTCACCGTGGTGCTTCTCGTTGTGTCTCTGTATGCAATCAATTTCAAACACATCTCTGGCAATCGGGCGCTTCTTAAAGCAATTGATATGCGGTCTGTGCAGGCGGCTCAAACTTCTGAAACGCTTGATGCGCTCTTAAGAGAGAAGCTACGATTTTTTGAAACATCGCTTGAAAGCGGCTACTTAGGAAGGCTTGAAACGCGCGAGCAGTTGGCTCAAGCCTCAAACGTGCTTATACCGGCTCCAGTTTCTCCGCTCATCAAACAGGAATTTTTTACTCGCGCAAGCGAAGAGATGGGCAAGGAAATAGAGGAGTCGCCCAACAACTTACGGCCACGACTATTTAGGGCGTCGCTCTATGTGCAAAACAGGCTGTTTGATGAAACGATCGCTGAAATTGAAGATGCCTTCAAAATTTCTGATAAAAAACAGGACATGTACATTTTGCTTGCGACCGCGTACGCCAATTCAGGGAGAAGCGCAAAGGCGTTTGAATTACTGGAGTATGCGCTTGCGCTTGAGCCGGGAAACGATCGCGTACGAAAAGTGTATGGCGCGCTCTTAATTCGGGACAAGAAGTTTGACAAAGCGGAAGAAATTCTTGCACCGCTTGCGGGAAAACATTTACCAAGTCAGGAAATTAGAGACGCGTACGGATCGATTGGCAGGTTTGACAAATTAATTTCTGTTTTGGAAGGATATATTAAGGAAAATCCAAGAGACTTTGAAGGATATCTCATGCTTATAAGCGCATATCTTGATGCTGAAAAACGCGATAAAGCAGTCACGACCATTGAAAGAGCGATAGCGCTGTTTCCGGCCTTTAAAGATCGAGGAGAGTACGCTATCCGTGAAATTAAAGCGGGGAGAAATCCCTAAAGCACTTTTTCACCAGTAGGCGAAAAATGCTCGGGGAAGCAAATTTTACAACGTAAAATTGTGCTTTACCCCGGGCGAGTGCTTTTGCGTAGCAAAAAGTACTTTAGCCATAAAATATTTCGTTTCTCTCGAATGGTGGATAACCTCTTGACACCACAAAGATAGTTTGCTAATATGGTGATATGAGTGATTCGGGGTTTCCGAAACACACAAATGTCTGCGAAAGGGTCCGCTTCGGCGGACCTTTTCGTTTTAAAAATCAACCTCGTATGATATAGTCTCGTCATGTCTTTATCAATTGGAATCGTAGGATTACCGAATGTCGGCAAGTCAACACTGTTTAACGCACTGACGCAACAGTCTGTTCCGGCGGAAAATTATCCATTTTGCACGATTGACCCATCAGTCGGGATTGTTCCTGTGCCCGACCCGCGCCTTCAAAAACTTGCCGATTTTTCAAAATCTAAAAAAGTTATTCCCGCCGTTGTGCAATTTACCGACATCGCGGGGCTTGTAAAAGGAGCCTCTACCGGGGAGGGGCTCGGTAACAAATTTTTGTCTCACATCAGAGAAGTTTCGGCGATTGCGGAAGTTGTTCGTGTGTTTGAAGATAAGGATATTGTGCACGTGCACAATATCATTAATCCGCTCCATGATATTGAAGTTATAAATCTGGAACTTATACTTTCCGACCTTGAGACGGTCACTAAACGAATCAACAGTATCCAAAAGGAATTAAAACGAAACGATGAGGCGGCGATAAAAGAACATGACGTGTTAAAGAAGCTGGAAACAGCTCTCACCGCAGGGAAACTGGTGCGATTAGTCGCGCCAGTTGAGGAAGAGGAGCGGGTAGTGAAAAATCTTCAATTACTCACCGCAAAACCGATTCTTTATATTTTAAACACAAAAGGAGAACATCTGTTGCCCAAAATGCTTACTGATTTTTTTGAAAAAGAAAAAGCAGAATATGTGGTGCTTGATATTAAAACCGAACGTGAACTTACTGAATTAGAAGAAAACGAGAGCAGAGAATTACGAAAAGAATTGGGTGTGGCGGAAGAAGGAATGCGGACAATTATAAAAAAAGGTTACGAAATTCTCGACCTCATTACCTTTTTCACGACGGGGGAGGATGAGACGCGCGCATGGACTATTATACGAGGATCAAAAGCCCCACAAGCCGGAGCCGCTATTCATTCCGATTTTAGAGATAAATTTATTCGGGCAGAGGTTATTTCATGTGACGATCTTTTAAACATCGGTTCGTACGCAAAAGCCCGAGAAAAAGGCCTCGTGCGTACCGAAGGAAAAGAATATATTGTGCAAGATGGTGATGTTATAGAATTTAAAATTTAAAAAACGCCCGAAAACATCGAGCGTTTCGCTATTTTTACCAGTACAGGGATACTACACGACCGAAAACGATAAGCGCGATTACGCTGGGTATCAGAAGTATTAATGCGACCAAAAGCCACATACGAGATGGTTTGGGTGGCGGGTTGAAGCCAGCCTCATCGTTGCTCTCATAACCGCTGCCATCGGTTGATGTAGGATGATAATAACAAGTGCTTGGAGGTTCAAACCGAGAAAGGTCTCGATTGTGTCTCATGCGCATTCCTCTTTTTATCTGTGCTCACATTACCACGTTATGTATTTTTTGCAAATTTTAGATTGCTGGTACATAATGTATTGCATATACAAACAGCTGCTGTAAATGTATGGACACACACTTTTTTTTAAACAAAACACGTATATTAAAACTAGCGCTTGCCGGAGCAATAGTCATTGTCCTTAACCTCTTTTTTATATTTAGCCTACAGGCGGTATATGAACGACCGACGTATGAAAATTTCTGCGGTAATGAACAGGTAAAAATAATTCCGCAGTCGCAAGAAGAATGTCTCGCGATCGGCGGGCAATGGATTCAAGGAGTGTTTGTTCAAAAAGGGCTTACACGCCCCGGAGTGCTTGAGCCGCCGATTATTGAAGAGGAGCAAAAAGGGTCATGCAACGCTGATTTCACTTGCAGTAAAGAATTT
>CAYZKP010000088.1:0-1978 GCA_964479245.1 uncultured Candidatus Saccharibacteria bacterium
CGAACCCCCATCAACGCCTTAGAAGAGCGCTGCTTTATCCGTTAAGCTACGAGGGCGCTGTAAAAACTATACATTCATTATAACGACGGGTCAATGATTGGGGGCGGAGATTGTTTGATCGCTTCAAACGCGTCGTCTCTTTTCTCTAGCAATAAAATAACAGAGTCAAGTTTTTCTTCATCAACCAACTGTAGCGCAACACCGTCAACCGACGCTGCCGTTTCAGGGCGTCCTGAAATGGTAATTGCGATAAACGAATACGCCGCGACCGCAACAAACACAAGAATGACACACGCGAGAAGGGAGACGAGCACAAACCAATCACGGTATGGAGTAATCTCAAATCGAAACGAGCTTTCGTGAAAGAAAAACAGAGATTTTAACAATGCGTTTTTTTGTAGTATGTGTCTAATCCTGTCCATAAGAGTCAGCGTAGAGAAGAGATAATTGGGGCAGTTATCATAAATTCCCCGTACCATGTGTCAGATGACTTTCGATGGGTTAGCCCACGCGGTATCTCTTTTCCGACAAAAAATGTCTTGAATGACATATGCATCGGCGCATGCTCCAGTAGGTTAATGAAATGAAAGAGCTCGTTGAAACTGCCAAGCACCTTAAGCTCGAGGACAAGATCATCGTCGCGAACATTAACAACCTCAAATTCAAGCCACACTCGTGCTTCTGCCCCGATGTTTTCTATCACTTCAATAAAACCAACTACGCCATCGCGGTCAACAAATGAAGAAAATACCGCCGATTGCTGCACTTCGCTTTTGCTCACGCTCTCTACCATTCCCCGCAACCCCGCCTCTAAACCCTCTTTTGCGTATAGCTCTTTTGAAAGGAGAAGAACACTCTCTTTTTTTTGAAAAATGAATTGAACGGCAAATACATATAACGCGAAAGTAGGAATGAGCAACAAGAACAAAATCTCGACGGTTAAAAGTAGCCTTTTTGCGTGATGAACGCCCGTGTACGCCTTACGTACCGGAGCCAAAAATGTCTGCGTTGTTTTTCGTCTATTCAAAAATTCCATGGTCATTGATGACAACAGTAATAGTAAACGACACGTCAGTATTTTTAACAAAATTTGAAACAGGAACTAGAACGTCGGAGTAAAACGAATCCGCTTTGAGATTTTCAATAAATAAAACGAGCGCCTGCCGGCGTTCGGCAATTCCTGATATGGTTATTAGTCGCCGAGACGTGCTCCCGATCACCACCTCGTAGCTAAAAGCGCGAAGCGAAATGTCCTTATTTCTGTGCGAGATAATATTTTTAATAATTTCACTTACGGTAACCCCGCGGTTTTCATTCTCTAAAATGAACGTTGTTTTTTGATTCAAATCTGCAATCTCCTTTTGAATATTTTCGTATTGTTCTCTAGTTGAAACATTTGAAATCGTGGCGAAATATTCGCGCGTTATTTTTTCTTTAGTGACGCCCGCAATAAGCGCCGGTATAAGCATTGTTGTGCCCACCAAGATAAGTAGAAGCGTAGAGACAAGCGCGACAATTAAAAGTCGCATGTGATATGTCTTTTTGATATTTATTTTTTGAGAAAGCGGAAGAAGGTTTGCCATGGTGCGGTTACAAATATCCTTTTAACGCAAGTCCGAGCGCCGTTGCATACCGCAACGCGTGTTTGCTTGTGATTTCGGGCACGTATGAAGTAAGCGAATTAATATTGACCCACGGATTTGCAATCTCTATCTCTGCCTCAAGCGCGGAGGCAAGATAGCTTGAGAGCCCCGGCACATTTGCCTCTCCGCCACACAGAATAACGCGCTCCAGAGTACCACTCTTTTCTTCCGCGCTCGCACGAATCTCGCGCTCTTTCACTTGCACATAATTATGTTGTTTTAAAATCTTAAACGCTTTTCTCATTTCTCCTCTACTTTTAGCTTCTATTCTAAGTACTGTTTGTCCTACATACGGAGATGGATACGTTGAAGCTGTTACTTTAACTTCTTTAGAT
>CAYZKP010000088.1:1988-3699 GCA_964479245.1 uncultured Candidatus Saccharibacteria bacterium
ACTGATAGTTGCGGAATAAGCGCCTGGTAGACTTGGTCGCCACTCCCCCGAAGTAGTCCGTGTTTTTCTTTTAGTTGTTCGCCTTCTTTAAACGAAACCTGAAGCGCGCGAGATACCGACTCTGTAAGCGCGTAGCCGCCCACATTAATAGTTGAAGTGAATACGATTACCCCGTGGGATACGACCGCGAAGCCGGTTCTCGTTGCGCCGATATCAAGAACCACAAACGTATTGCAGTCACCTGCGCGCACAACCGATCGAGCAATAGCGTGTGCTTCAAACTCAAAAGAAAGCGGCATAAGCTCTGTTCCTTCAAACAAGTTTACATAGCTTTGTATAATTTTCTGCGGCATAACGGAGAGCCCAATTTCATAGACCCCCTCCTCGATTCCGTGCATTTCACATGACACTAAATCATAGTCAAAAACCGCCTCATGCGGAGAGAGCGGCACGTGTTCTGAAAGCTGTAACTCAACGCTGTCATATACGTCTCGTATATCCACCTGCGGAATTTTAATTTTTAAAGAATATCCTAACTGTTCCGGAAGTGAAATTCTTACAAAAGAAAAGCCGTACTGGCGCGCGAGATCGGCAAGCACATCTCGGAGGTTCTCTGGTTTTCGTATTTCTCCCTGTACGACAATTCCGGCAGGTATAAATTTTTCTCCAAACGGGTGAAGCGCGAGCTCTCTACCTTTGCGCGAGAGCTCTGCAAATCTGATCGAGCGATCAGAAATATCAATGCCAACCGCCCTCATCTCTAAAAAACGTGGCGGCGGAAATAACGTAAAAAAGCGATTCCGATACAGCATCATTTTAAGTATATCACGCGCCCCTCTTTCCCTCTTGTCTCGTATCAATGAAGCTCTGAAGAATGAGCGCCGCGGCGGAGTCATCAACTGGTTTTTTATTTTTTTCTTCTCGCCCGCGTTTTGCCTCCTGCGAGGTCAGAGTTTCCGGATGTAAATACACAGGAAGACGTGTTGCCAATTCAAGTTTTTTCTTGAACATAATAATTTTTTTCATAACCGGATTTTCTTTTCCTCTGTAGGTGCGCGATTCCCCGATGATGATTTCTGACACCGTCTCTCCCATACAAATATTTTGTATTTGTTGTACAACACCAGATTCGTTTTTAATGATTGAATAAGGAAACGCAAACTGCCCTGCCTCATCAGACAAAGCAAGACCAACACGTTTTTCTCCATAATCAATACCAAGTAGTCGCATATAGTAAGTATACTTCATACTTAATGCCTTATACTATATACTTATCCATATGGCTCCCGTTGAATTATTTTTGGAACAAAACACGTGGATTTTTTTGCTTCTTGCGTTATGGATTTTGCCGTGGAAAGGATACGCACTCTGGAGCGCGGCGCGGCTCTCTCACAAGTGGTGGTTTATTATTTTGCTTGTGATAAACACGCTCGCGATTTTAGATATCATCTACATTTTTGCAGTTGCAAAAACTGGCCGCGAGCTTTTTAAAAGAGAAGAAAAACAAGGTGCAGAGTAATACGAACAATATTGCCCTTCTCACCTTTTTATTTTATCCTAATTTTGATAGGAGGTTTTTTGTTTTAAGAGAGAAGCCGGATAATAGTTATTCCACCGATCTTGTGGAATTGAACAAGGGGTGTAGCGACTATGTTGAACTAATCCGCCATAGTGCGGAGGGGTGGCTGAGTGGTTTAAGGCACCGCACTTG
>CAYZKP010000089.1:0-863 GCA_964479245.1 uncultured Candidatus Saccharibacteria bacterium
GTTTTGCTACGTCGTGAAAGAGCGCGCCGAGGCGGACGTGGAGCGGCCACTCTCGGTCTGCGGAGTGTTGTGCCGCGCGGAGTGTGTGTTCCCACACATCATAAATATGATCTCCATTTTGCTCGCACCCTATGCCAACCTCTAATTCAGGGACAATGCGCTTAAGAATCTCGTGCTGGTGCGTGAGTGTAATGCCACGCATGGGATTTTTAGACATTATAATTTTTGAAAATTCTTCCCGTATACGCTCAATCGCGATTTGTTTTAGGTTGGGCGCGTGTTTTTTAATGGCGTCACTCGTTTCTGTCTCGATGGTGAAATCCAATTCTGTCGCAAGCCGTATCGCACGCATTATACGAAGCGCGTCCTCATCAAATCGTTCGTTGGCGACACCAACCGCGCGAATGATTTTATCTTTTAAATCCTGTTCTCCACGAAAGAAATCAAATATCTCGTGTTTTATCGGGTCGTAAGCTATGGCATTTATTGTGAAATCTCTGCGCTTCAAATCATCCTCAAGTTTTGAGGTGAACGTTACCTTATCTGGTCGTCGTTTGTCGCTGTATTTTTCTTCAATTCTATACGGTGTTATTTCCACAACCTTAAGCGTTTCATCTTCTGCTTTCTCATTCACGACGCCCACAGTTCCGTACTCGTTTTCATAAAATGTGTCTTTAAATAGTTTTTGAATTTCCTCCGGTGTCGCGTTCGTCGTTATATCCCAATCTTTTGGTTTTTTATCCATAAACAAATCACGCGTACACCCACCCACGAGGTAAGCCTCAAACCCAGTTTTTTGCAAGACCAGAGTGATGTCCAATATTTCTTTTGGAATCTTAAATTTTTGCATAGAGAAACAATTT
>CAYZKP010000089.1:873-3646 GCA_964479245.1 uncultured Candidatus Saccharibacteria bacterium
GCAGTACAAACTCTCTTCCCTCATATTTTTTTACTTGTTCTGCGTATGCGTCAGGATGCAATTCCTTGAGCATATTGAGCGGATAGAGCATCGCCCCTTTCATGTTCGGTGGCACGCGATGATAAAGATATTTCATGTATGTTGCAAATGCTCCCGGCAGGACTCGAACCTACAATACGACGTCCGAAGCGTCGCGTGATATCCATTTCACTACGGGTGCTTACTTGTAAGAATACCTCACAATTATTGATAAATAAACCCATCCCCGCCCTTTTGGGATGGGGATGGGTTTGGAGTGCGTCTTATCGCATGTCGGAGAGAGAAATTGAATGCTTTTTTGTATCAATTAACTGCTCAATGTGTTTAATGATGGCGAGACAGTCCGTGCCAATGATGCCGTTCCAATCCCGCCGAAATCGCATGTCATTTTTGCAAGATTCGAGCAGTCGAAGGGCATCTGGCTCCTCTGCCAGTTTATTTAATATGTCAAACTCGTGTTCAATTTTTGTTTTAAGAAGTTCTTTTGGGGGGTTCATATAATTTAATTTGTGGAGAGTATCGTGCCCATCTCGATTATTTTTTTAATATGTTGATTGCTGAGATGGACACGATACTCCCCGCAACCGCCACTCAAGCGTTTGCGCGAGTATTCTATCAGTATGTAAAGATCTTTCCCTGTGTATTTGCGCAAAAGATTTGATAGATGAAGGGGGTCCCCTTCTGGGGCACATATTTTGATTTAATACCTTATCTATCTTTTTCTTTTCAAACAAATACACCTCTCTCTCGGCACACAATGTTCTCCTCGATTGCTCCGAAAACATTGTATGCCGAGAAAAGGGGGCGATGCGTCACTTGTATTCTATGCGAACACAAGCACGAGACGCATCACCTAAGTTACCCCGTGTCTGCCTGAAGCCCGTTTGCCCCAAGCAAGGGCTCCGGCGCCAGCAGGGTTGGTTGTTGCTGTGGAGCACATTTCTGATTCCTGATTCAGAAACGGGCTCCACAGCAACAAACTTGTACTCATGTCAACTCTGTGCGCTATTATACTTATGCGAAAAATTTTGTCAAGTAATTTTGGCATTTTCTTTTGCCGACTTGGAAAATATCATTACAAAACAAGGATTTTTTAACACATACATTTTGTTATGCGCTTTTGACAATCACCTTTTGTAAAACTGAAATTTAAAAATATTTAATGACATTTGTCACAAAAACTTGACAAGAATATACTACTCATGCTATTATGCCTAAAGCTTGGTAAGGTGCTCGGACATGAGGTCCCGACGGGCACTTACGGATAAGGCAAGTGGGATCGCAACGGAGGTCGCCAATGGCTTCAGCGGCAGGTATATGTTTACCAGCCAATGATATGCCAAGATGTGAAATAGCGACTGAAACGTTTTTTTCATCACTACTAATGAAAAAGGCGCCCTCCCCAACAAAGGAGTGGCGCCCATGATCAGGCACCAAAATCACGGCGGCGGTGGTGAAGGCGGGGTTTAACCCTGTCTTTGCACATCCACAAAGGAGTCGCGTTCTACGCGGCTCTTTTTTTATTTTTCTTTTTCAGCTGCGTTCCACGCGAGAAGAAAAAGAGATCGCATACTTGACGCTATCTCATTACTTTCAATTATAACGCCCATAATTTTCCCCTTTAACGATGACAAAGCAACCCTGTTTCCGCACATGTAAATATCAGAGCTAAATGGAAATTGTTCTTCTGAAATTTGTCTGCTCTCAGTAAATTCTGTTTTTTCTTTATCAAGCGCCCCCCCTTTTTTTGTGTATATAGCCCTTACTTTTATCCCGGCCATCTTTCGTCGCTCAACATATTTCTTTAGTTCTTGCTCCCCGAGAAGTTCGTTTAATGCATCAAATGAATATGCCACGAACAATTCTTTTTCTTTTCCTTTTAAAAATTCTTCTCGCATTGTTATTAAGCCCTCTTTTCCCTCAAAAAAGCGCACGCGTGGTCGCTCGCCCGCCGTTTCAAACATGCGCGCGAGCTCTGGAAGCATTCGGTCAAGATCTTTACCTCTTCGCGCGAGTTCCTCATGATTTTTTTCAAAAAGACGCCGTAGATACTCGGGTGATTCCGGAGTAAAATATGTTTTTTTCCCTTCTTCAACCGAACTCATAAGCCCTTTTTGCATAAGGGATTCAATTTGCACGTACGTAGTTGGCCGTTTCACGTTTGCGTGTTTTGAGATTTCATCAGCAGTTGCCTTCCCAATTTCTAAAGACGCGAGATACACCCGCGCTTCGTTTTCCGATAGTCCAAAGTTTTGAAGTTCTTTGAGCATCATATTTTTAATTATAACCTAAAAATTTAAACAAAATGAATCCGCTCTGTAAGGAGCGGAGAAAGTAAGGTGGGGAGGTTTATTTTACAGGGTACCTCCCCAGACCCCGTCGCTGCCCTTAGGCAGCTAGCCGGAACCCGGGATTCCGTGCCGCCGTGGCGAAGTTCTTGCCGTGGCGATTTGCATCAACCCGGGAAACGGTCAGGCGTTTGTTGTCGTTGGCATTTTCGGCCAGCTCATTTTTTTACCATGCTTTTCTTCGGCAAGGTGCGGATTCCTAGTCGAATCGTCATCGATCCTGTTTCGCCCCCCTCAGAAACCCACGGTAGCATGACAGAGGAATAGCTTTCTCGGTCTGAAGCTACTCCATCACTCCGTGGGTTTATGGTGGAGGCGCCGGGCACTGCCCCCGGGTCTGGCGACGCTTTCAGAACCGCAAAATGAAACTAACCATTCTATATTAT
>CAYZKP010000090.1:0-3624 GCA_964479245.1 uncultured Candidatus Saccharibacteria bacterium
CATTGAAAAATGTAATAAATATTTTGATTCCTTTAAAGAACCATAGGAAATTTCGAGAAAATTCTTATGAACCTTATTTTTAACTCGTGCATATCCTTCAATATAATTCAAAATCACAGAAAGTGCTGCTCTGCGCAACTGGGAAGTAACACCATAAAGTTCTTCCTTTGGAAAGTTTTTTGTTAATGCATACACCAGATGAACATGCTCGTCCATTTTCTTTTTTAATTTTTGATGGCATGTTTCCTGTTTCATGTTTTATGTTTCATATTTTTCTCATCTCTCCCCAATTATCTCCCACCGAAACATCAACGATAAAAGGGATTTCTGCCTTAATAACGTGTTCCATCGCCTGTTTAATGCGGGGAACAGTTTCCGCAACTTTTTCTTTTTTTATCTCATAGACGAGCTCATCGTGCACCTGAAGCAACAAAAACGCATCATTTTCGTAGCGTTCTGCTTTAAGTAACTCACTAACGCGGATAACCGCCAGTTTAATAATGTCTCCCGTCGCCGTACCTTGGATTGGAGCATTCACCGCCATTCGCTCCGCCGCGCTTCTAATGTAGGGAATATTTGAATGAATTCCTTCTATATACCTCCTCCTGCCAAATAGTGTTTCCGTATACCCCTTCTCGGCGGCTTCTTTTTTGATGTGCGCAATGTAGCCAGCAACGCCTGGAAATGTTTTAAAGTAGTCGTCATAAAACTTTTGTGCCTCTTCTCGGGTACTTTTTAATCCGCGCTGTAAACTTGTTACCCCCATGCCATAAATAATTCCGAAATTGATAGTTTTTGCCTTTCTGCGCATGTCTTTCGTAACTCTATCAAACGGCACCTTGAACATTTGAGAAGCGACAGCGGCATGAATGTCGGCGCCGTCTTTAAATAACGAAATAAGCTTTTGCTCATGCGAAAGAATAGCAAGTACGCGAAGTTCAATTTGAGAATAATCAAATGCGACAAGAGAATATCCTGCATCTGCTAGAAACGCCTTCCGTATTTCGTCCCCATACCCGCTGTGAGCAGGAATATTCTGAATATTCGGATCTTTTGAGGACATGCGCCCGGTCGTGGTACCCGTTTGTACGAATGTGGTACGCAATCTGCCGTCGTCTTTAACCATCTGCGGAATATTATCAATGTATGTTGAAAGCAGTTTTTGTAATTCCCTATATTCTAAAATGTATTTTATGACAGGATGCGCCCCCTCAAGTTTTAAAAGCTCTGATTCTCTTGTTGAACGTGCCCCTCCTTCTGTTTTTTTGAGGCCCTTGCGAGAAAGCCCCACATGATCAAACAAAACACGCGCAAGTTGTTGTGAGGAGTTAATGTTAAATCGCTCACCCGCTTCTTTCCATATCTTTTTTTGGATCCCTTCAAGCCGCTCATGGTACGTTTTTGAAAGTTTATTGAGATAGCGAATATCAACTGTAATACCGCGCCGTGATGCGTCTTTAAGAAGCGGCACAAGTGGCAACTCAATGTCATAATAGACTTTCTCAAGATTTCTTTTTTTGAGCTCCTCAAAAATGTATTTTTTTGCTTCTCTAAACGATGTTGCGTGTGCAAAATGCAGGATATCGTCTTTTGAGGGATTTGTGATATTTGAATCAACAAGCCACAATGCAAGGGCGGTTTCCTCAACTTCTTTTTCGTTTATTGTTTCTTCTTTTTTTATTTCGGGTGCATCTCCTGTTTCTACGCCCCATAATTTTTTCACCCTGTCAGCAAGTACCCTAAACTCAAGCTCGTGAAATAGCGCAAGCGCCACATCAATCTGAAATGTTTCTCTCCAATTTTTTTGGGGAAGTTCAAAAGAAATCGGCGTATCCCGGCGAATCGTCGCGAGCGTTTTTGAAAAGAGCGCCTCTTCTTCTCCTTCTTTGAGGAGCTTCACAATTCGCGGAGTAATACCTTTTTTTAAGAAGGCGCCCTCGTCTTTCTTCAGTTTTTTATATATCTCTTCAACGTGTCCGAAATTTTGAATGAGAATAGTTGCTGTTTTTTCTCCAATACCTTTAATGCCGATGATGTTGTCTGACGGGTCTCCGCGAAAGCCCTTAAAGTCAGGGAGAAATTCCGGAGCAAATCCAAAACGCTCTTTCACTTTTTCTTCATCATACAGTATGGTGTCGTTCAGGCCTTTTTTGAGCGTATACACCTGCACTGCTTTATCCTTCACAAGTTGCAATGTATCCATATCACCTGATGCGATAATGACTTCAACGTCTCCTTTTTTGAGGGATTCTGCAAGACGAGAAACAATCGTTCCTAAAATATCATCAGCTTCAAAACCTTGTTTTTCGTATATAGGAATATTGAACGCCCTGAAAATATCACGCGAACGATTCATTTGCGCAACGAGATCATCTTCTGCTTTGGGCCGTTTTGCTTTATATGCCTCATATGCTTCATGGCGAAATGTGGGGCCGGGCATGTCGTAACAGGCGATAAGAAAATCCGGTTTAAGGTCCGTAATAATTTTAATAAGCATTGCAGAGAGTCCGTATAAAGCACCCGTCGGCTCTCCCTTGCTTGATATAAACTCCGGCAATGCATGATAGCCACGATGTAAAATCGCGTGCGCGTCAAGGAGAACAAGGCGTTTTTTCTTATGTTTTTCTTTGCTCATGTGGATATACGACATCTATGTGCCGCGCATGTTCATGCGTGTTGTGTATTTTAAAATATATTTTGAATGCGTCTTTGGGAATCGCGGACTCTATCTTGTCAGCCCATTCAACCACAATAAGGTTCTGCGGGTCTTTTAGCAACGCATTAAAGAGAAGGGCTCGCAATTGTTTTTTGTTTTCTAATCGATAGGCGTCAATATGAATAAGGCGCCGAAAAGATTTTTTCTTGAGCGCATATATTCGTTCAATAATAAACGTGGGGCTTGGGACGGTTTCTTGTATCCCGAGCACTTTCGCAATTCCTTGAGTAAATGTTGTCTTGCCCCCGCCCAAATTCCCATACAGCGCAATTACTGTTGCATGCTTTTTATTTTTTTGTTTCAAAATATCTTGAACAAGTTTTTTTGCAAGCGCGAAAGTTTCTGTTGGATGAAAAGTTATCTGCTGCATGGTTTCATTGTAACATTATCTTTAATATGTTTTGAAAAAGGAAAGGGCGCGACTCACGATGAGCGCGCCCCTCTAATTCGTCGGAGGGTTAGTAGCCGTAAAGCCACAACCTCTGCCGACGTTCCATCTCAATCTCCCGTCCCTGCTGCCGGATGCGCTGTTCGGAAAGACTCCGAACGCAGTCCGCACGCGCCTGCGACACCTCGCCGAGGGCTTCGCACTGGGCGAGGCCTCCACCGCCGTAGTAGACGGGCGGATATCCCGGATGGACGTAGACCCGCTGTTGCTGGGCATCCATATTTCGTCCGATTTCAGATCCCACCCAACCACCGCCGAGAACACCGAGAACGGTCGCGATTGTATTCCCCTTGCCGCCACCGAACTGATTCCCAGCAAGCCCACCGAGTCCAGCGCCGACGACGGTGCCGATGCCCTGATTGGGGCCATAGTTGAGACCGCTACAGGCGGATGCCGCAATCGCGAGAATCGCAACCACGGCAACGTTCAGAAAATTCCTCATTGTCGTTCTCCTTTCTTC
>CAYZKP010000091.1:0-3535 GCA_964479245.1 uncultured Candidatus Saccharibacteria bacterium
CCATTGATGGTCGGGCGGCAAGAATAATTAAGTCTGATTTTTGAAATCCTGATAATAAATTATCTAACTCTGTAAATCCTGTAGGAACGCCACGGATTTTATTTTCTGATTTCTGCAATTTATCAAATCGTTCCCATGCCTCCTCAAGACCCTCTTTCAATAGAAGGAATTTTTGATCTGAAGACAAGTTTGCGATACTAAAAATTTTCTTTTCCGCTTTGTCCAACACTTCTTCAATTTCGTCCTCTTCACTAAAGCCCAATTCTCCTATAAATTCTGAAGCTTCAATTAAAGACCGAAGAATATATTTTTTTTGAATAATTGAAGCATAGTTTCGCGCATTTGTCGCAAAAGGTACTAAACTTACAAGTTCTGAGAGATATGTTCTTCCACCAATTTGTTCCAATTGCTTTTTCTCGGCTAGCCGAGATGAGACTGACAGAAGATCAACGGGATTATGTTTGCGATATGTTTCAACCATCGCTTCAAAGATGATCCGGTGTTTATTTGAATAAAATGAATAAGTTGAAATGATATCCGCAATTTCGTACATTGTTTCCGGCTTTAACATAATCGATCCAAGAAGCGCCTTTTCCGCTTCAATATCTTGAGGAGGAACCTTAATTTTACTTTCTAATTCGTTGGGATTCATATTTTTATAATAACACAAAACATACATGTAAATCTTTCTCTGCAATACCAATTTTGTGTATATGCTGTGGAAAATAAATCTCATTGCTTGACTGTTTGGTATTCAAGTAACGGAATAAACCTGAAAAAGAATCTCGGCTTCCCGATATGTACTTATTTGCAAGTCTTTTTAAATATAAATGTCCTAAATTTCTTTAATAGACTTTATATATTGGTCCGTTGATTTGTATCTAGACATAAAAGACTGTGAAAAATCTCGTCTTGCCGATATCATGTATGAAATTCTTTAGTAAGTCATTCGATTTTTTCATTCAATTTCAAAATACGATATCATACGCTGCTTTTTCTAATAAATCTAATATAGACCCCACAGGAAGAGCGTGGGGTAATCATTTGATACTCGCTTTTTCAGGCGCTAAAAGAAGGTTGTGAATATGTCTGGGTTTTGAAGTTGGTTTTTTAATGATATTCGCGAATCAATCGAGAATTTGGTCAATCTCTGATAGCAGAGTTTATCCACATTTTCTTATTTTTTTAGGAAATCATGAAGTATAATTTTATGTATCGCACTAATATAAATTGTCAGGAAACAAAATGGGTTCAGATTTTTTCACTGATGGAAAAAAATTCATCTCGTCTAAACGAGCAGGCGAGATAGCTGGTTATGCCAATGACTATATTGGCCAGCTTTGTCGTAGGGGTCAGCTTGAGTGTCGCCTTATTGGTAGAGCATGGTTTGTTGCTGAGGGGTCGCTTGTTAAACACAAGGAAACAATCAAGTCAAAAAAAGAAGCGACAAAGAAAAAACCTCCTCATGTATTTACAAAGACAGATGCGAAGAGAGAGTTCATCGCACAAGACAATAGAATTGTTGAAACAAAAATTGGAATTAAAAAAGATGAATGGGATGATTTACTTTTTTCAGAATTCTCCACAGAGGCACCGCTTCCCATTACTACGACAGAAGAAACTATTCATACCACTTTTGCGCCCGAAGCGGTAATTGAAACGGAGCCGCGCCTTGTTCCGATTTTGAAACAAGAAGCTGTCTCTGCCCTCCCGGAAATTGCTGTTAAGTTTTCTCCTTATAAAAAAGATAAAGAACCAACTCCTTCTTTCTTTTTAAATTCGTACATTTTAAAATTTGGAATGTACGCCGCTATTATTCTTTTTGTCGGCGTCGGGATTTTTAGTTTTAAAGAAAATATTTCAACCGTGATTGTGCGCGCGCTTGATTCACGGCACGTCATTTTTCAAAATGTTTCTGTCGCGGCTTCCGCAAAAAAAGAATCTCAGCCTCTCATCACACAAAAGATGAAAGGTCAACTCATCGCGCGCGCGGCTATCTTTGCAGAAAAAATAAATGAACCATTCCAGAAAAAAATTGTATATGTAAATAACGCAAACGAGCGTGTGGACACTATTATTAACAACGAATTAGTAGTAGCTAACCTTTCTAACAATGAACAGGAGGCTGATGCATTTTCAGAAGGTTTCAGTGTTCTTTTAAATAGGCTGGCGCAGAATGTTTTATCTTTTGGTGACAAGGCTTTTTCATTGGATTTTACTATTAAAAAGATAGCACAAAAGACCTCTATTTTTGTAGATTTTACAGAGAAGATAGCGCGAAATACCTTGTCACAAACACTTACATTGTCTTTTGCCGCCAAAGAGAAAATGCGTTCTTCTTATGTTGTCGTGAGAAACGTCATGCGTGATATAATATCGCGGCCAATTGCTCTGAATGAAAATCCAAAGAAAAAAAGGACGGAAAAATTTTTTAATGCAGATGTAAACACGTCACAAAATACATCAGAGCCAAATAATAAAGAAATTACACAGCATGAGAATCAGATTGCCGTCTCCTTCGGAGCTTCCGAATCTGTTGACACAAAATATGACATTTCTGTTTCGCAAAATGCAGACCCGCTTCTTGATGCTTCCGTAGTGACCGCCGCAGAGGATGTCGCAGAAACGATACAGACAGGCTTTTCAGCACTCTCTGCGCGTTCAGGAGAATATGTTACTCGACAAGCAGAAACATTGAAAGAGAGTTTGCCCACTGTCAATGTAGGAGAACGCGTGTCCGCAATAAAAGAATCAATAGAGCCGGTAACTCAAAAAGCCAGGTGGTGGATCGGCGCAAAAGCATCACAAATTTCACAGATTCAAAAGAAAGTAACAGGCAACATAGTCATTGGATACGGCTGCTTGACACGGTATTTGTCTGGTGTTGACACCTGCGCCCTTGAAGGAGAGGAAACGAAACCTGTTCCGATTGCGGTTGTTAAGGAAACCAAAGACACAAAAGAGGTCGTCACAGAGATAAAAACCAAAACTCCAATATCTTCTTCCGATCTTGCCTCGCTACAGGCGGAGCTTAACCGCCTGAAAGCGCAGGGGATTGCCACAGTGGCGCCGGTTCAGCAGAACATTATTGAGCGAACCATTGAGCGAGCTGTCGGTGGCGTTACTTCGGAAGAGTTGGCTGTACAACTTAACGTTGTGGAAAACGAATTGCGAAAAGAAATAGCCAAGGTAAGTGCGTCTAGCTCTGGTGGCATCAGAATTGTTGAACGGGCCGTCGCGCTTACTAATAAAATTGATCAATTAACTGACGTTACGATTCACAACTCAACAGTTTCCGGTACGCTTTCTGGGCTTACCAATGATCATATTCCAGACGACATAACGGTATCTGGGTATTTGCCAACAAGCGGCGGTACGCTTTCTTCGGATCTTACTGTTGGCGGCATCCTCACACTTTCTTCGCTTTCCGCGACTTCTTCAGATGCGTCGTCATTCATCCAAGCTTCTACGACTCGGCTTTCTGTCTTTGACACCGCATACTTCGGCGGCACCGCGACTTCTACTTTTGATTCAA
>CAYZKP010000092.1:0-3502 GCA_964479245.1 uncultured Candidatus Saccharibacteria bacterium
CTAGGCATTTGAGTTGCTTCACTTCTTCTGCGTTTACCCATGCATAGTCGGTCAGCGCCCGTGCTTCAAGTGTTATGTCTCCCTTTTTGTATTTTGCAGCAAGTTTAATAAGCACGACTGGCGTTTCGTCGGGACGGACAAACATATTACTGTTTATGTATGCAAACTTATCATGAAGCTCAATGCCCGCCTCTTCTTTTACTTCACGACGTAGCAAACTTTCAATCGCGTTTTCAAAATCAATCACATCGCCGTTAAGCCGTGTCGGTTTAGAGATATCAAAATCTCCCCACTCCATTTTCCCTCCCGGTGTCCCCCATCGCCCCGGATGCACTTTTTCATGCTCGTCACGCCTTAAAATAAGACACCGCCCGTCAGATTCTCGATACACGAGAACGTTTGCAACAAAATAAAACAGTTTATCTTTCTTCGCGTTATCCAAACTTATTTTCTTCGCAAACATAATTATATTAAGACTGCTATGGACAAATTATTGACGTCAAATGTACATAGTTTTAATAATTGCGTTTTTTAAGAAAAATTCTCCTTACTACAATCTACCCACTATTTACTAACTAAACTCCCCCACTCACGCCAGGAAATTTTTCGGGCCCTTTATTTGTATATCTGTTGATAAAATCGCGAATACGCTGTTCCGGAAAGACCCCGCTTTCAATGTTAAAAGTATCAAGCCGTCCCCACGCAGAAAGCGCGATATCGGTTTCATTTGCCGCACGAGGTACAATAATAACTTTTGCAGCAGCAAATTGTTTTAAGCCATTTTTAATTTCTTCTGAAACACGGGGATGGTATGCAACCCACACATCGCCGTGTTCCAAGTTGTGTATAATGTGTTCGTCAAGGACAATATCTTCCCGGAACCCCGAACGGGCCGTTTGTTCATAATGCGGGCCGGATGTCGGAGGGTTTGAATTGTATACTTCGTGCCCTGATCCAACGGGTATGTGCGCACGACTTTCCATAATCGGAATCGTGCGACTCAAATCTTCACCTTCCGGAATATTTTTTTTAATAAATGCATAAATACCATAGCCGAGAAGTCCGACAATGGCAATGCTAATAAAAATTTTTGTAAATCGCTTCGCCAATTTTTGACGCCCAGATGCCGCGCGCGCGCCCTCTTTTTGTTCTTCTTTCAGTTTCTTTTTTTCTTCGTACGTAAGTTTTGTTTCTTGATCCATAAAAATTGATTATTTTTTAATTAATAACGATGCGGGCGGAAAGAATCGAACTTTCGACTTCTGACTTATAAACACAAACGAGCGTTCGCGCAAAAGTGCGCTCTGTGCGGGCGGAAAGAATCGAACTTTCGGCCTCTGTCTTATCAGGACAGCGTTCTACCACTGAACTACGCCCGCACAGAGAGCATTTTTGTATGACGCGAGTGCTGTGTTTATATGCTTCGCATATCAGAACAGCGTTCCCTGCCGTGAGCGTGTCGAACGGTACCACTCGAGCTACACGCACACGACTTAGCTAACAATTTTGATACTGTACCAAAAAATACCATATGTTGCAATTGAATTTGACTTTTTTAAAAAAATATGCTAGCATATTTAAAGTTGGTTTATCAGGGGAGATAGCCCATGAGCATTTTGCTCGCGTTAATCCATCGGAATGTCCCGCTTCATCGATGTAAAGAATTTAAGACGGAAAAAGACCTTGAAAAAGCGTTCGGCATTCACTTTGGAGCACATTTTTCAGAGCGGGATTCCCGCAGATTGGCGAGACGTATCGTGAACGCGCTCAGTCAGGTGGTAGTCGCCGAACAGTTAGCAAAAGAGTGGAACAATTTTCCGTCCCGTTTGCGAATGGATATCACCGATATCGCAAACGATGGCGGGCAGACAGGGAATGTTTCAAAGGGGGTCGCTTATGCGAACCAGCTGCTTGGCGGGAAACTTTTGCGAGAGGAAACATGCGAACCGACGGAACGACGGCTTGTTACCGGCCTTGATGGAAAACTTGCTTCTGTTCGCAGACGCGTAGACCCGGCCAAAGCATACGCGCAAGCGCTCTATGGAAATACACAACGCCCGGCAAACTATAGCTCTCTCCCGAAGAGAGAGCGTAAGCGAATTGACAGAGAATTGACCGAAGCAAGACGCGAAATGCTGCGGCAAAAGTGAAACGAACCGGCGACCCCTTTTGGGGGTCGCCGGTATTTTTTTAAATAGAATGCATTAGCCCCTATTTTCGTAAAACATGGTGAAGCGTATAGTCTTTTGCCTCAAAAAATTCATTGGCGTATTTTGCAACCTCATACGGATCAAAATATTTGCATGAAAATACATCCAAATACACATTGTTCGTCTGATTCGCAAAATGTCCTGAAATAAGCGAAGTTTCAATCAGCTGGACCATTGAATAGCCAGCAACTCGTTCATCTTCGCCAAAATTTACTACTTGGCACTCTCCAAAACGCTTGACTTTGATGCGATCACACAGTTCATATACGAAATTTCGTATCTTGTCCGCATCACGAATTGTCGCGGGGTTACACGTATGCAAGTCCACACTCGCTACGATACCCCAACTATCGTTCTCCTCGAACGATTGTTTGGTGTTTTGTTCCATCTCTTATTGTTGTCAAAAATTAAATTCATAAAGAAAATTTTTATCCTACGACCGTATGATTTGAAAAGCATAACTTCGCCCGACGAAATACTTTTCAAATTTTTAGTAATTAATTTTAATTATATCAAACCATGCTCATAAAATCAAGAAGAAAAATTATTGTGGATAACTTTTAAGCAAGTCAGCGGCGCGTATTTGAAAATTTTTTTGAAACTGGTATTATCCATTATTGGGTTTCCGGAACACAATTTGGAGAGACGAGGCACAATGCGCCCACACACAAGCGTCCACAAAGGAACGACAAAAGAGCCAAAACGCTTTTCTCCTCACCGCAAACATCACATTCAAGTAACGCTTGAGGAACTCGTAAGAAAAAGAAAAACATGGGAAAGGCGCGCGGAACGTGCCCGCGCGTTTAAGAAACTAAAAGACAATGAAAAAAGACGAGCGCGAGAGCGGCGAAGAGAACGGCGGCGTATAAAAATTTTTTTGCGGCAGATAGAACAAGTATGTGAGCGCGGCACGGTCATGTGCTAGCGGCTGACTCGGGCAATGCCCGGGTTTTTAATTTGTGTTACAATACGTGCCATATCATGTATGGCTAAAAAACATTCAAAAACAAAAGAAAAAATAATCGGCATATATCACAAAGACTGCCTTGATGGAACGGCCTCTGCCGCTGTTTTATTAAAAAAATTTCCCTCCTGCGGACTCTTTCCTCTCTCACACAGATATACAGAACATGAGTTCTCTCAGGTTATTAAAAAAATAACACCAAAAACAATTGTATATATTACTGATTTCTCGCTTCGCGAGGGGCATACAGAAAAGCTTATACGGGAAGCGAGCTCTGTTACAGACATAGAAAACCATAACGGAGCAGCAGAAGAATCAAGTCCTGACG
>CAYZKP010000093.1:0-3500 GCA_964479245.1 uncultured Candidatus Saccharibacteria bacterium
TTGAATTGTGCAGAGCATATGCGGAAGATAAAATGTGCGAGTTTGTGGCGAAAGAAGACTTCTGTGTCCGTATTGACAAAAACAATAGTGATTACAGAGACGGCCGAAGCTCAAGTTATGCTGGGCATGAAAATTATGCTCTCACCTCACAAATATTTGAAAGAATTTGTTCAAGGGATCTGTTATCAAAAAACATCTTTCGGAAAAGAAAATTTAAGGAAATAGACTTTCTTCCGGTTGATCCCCTCGCGGACATAGTGATGCTCTTTTTTGTTGCACGGCAGATTATTACGGGAGCAGGTAAGGTTGGCTCTCACTTGGAAGCCGCAGTCCCATACCAGATTTCACAACGTGCTGATTTTATAGAGCATCGAATGAGCGTTGACACTACGGTTAATCGTGGAATTATCAATCTTCGCGACGAACCATATACCGATATTTCTACTGTGAGCAGATTCCACGTCATTGTGGGAGACAGCAATGTTTCTGATCTTTCTATTTATCTCAAACATGGCATCACCGCTTTGTTTTTCATGATGCTTAATGATGGATTTCTGGAACGAGAAGGCGGAATATTGACAACGCCGCTTGCAGAGCCGGTACATGCGCTCCACGCAGTTTCCTATGACTTGTCATTACGGGAGAAATTGGCGTTTGCAAATGGGCAAAAATTTTCCGCGCTTGAAGTTATGCGTGAATTTTCCTCTTGCGCATCTCGATTCGTGGGTTGCAAAAAGTTATCACAAGTGTGGCATGATGTGGTGGGACGGTTAAACGCGACTCTTGATGGTCTTGAAAGCGGGCGACACAAACACGAATTAAGCAGATCGCTTGACTGGGTCGCAAAAGAGCGTTTCCTGCATTCGTATCAGAAAAAAACCGGCGAAGGTCCGCTGAGTGACAATTGCGTATTTCTAGAACTTGAATATCACAATGTTAATCGTAGAGAAAGCATTTTTGAAAAGCTGCAAAAAAGTGGTGAAATTATTACTCTTGCGCGAGAATCCGATATTAATACCGCGATCCACGAAGCTCCGCTCTATACTCGTGCATGGTTGCGGAGTGAGGTTTTGAAACGATACGGAAACTGTATAAGATTTATGAACTGGAAAAGCATTTTTGCAGATGAGCGCGTGTTTCTAGGGTTTCCCGATCCGTATTTTGGTGGCAAAAATGACGCGGCTCATCTATTCAGTGGCGATCCGTCATGGGAGGAATTTCTGAAAAGAGTTTCGTGCATGAATCCCTCTAAAATCATTGTGAAGATAGGTGAAGAAATAGATGACGCGCTTATCAAAAAACCGAACCGGAGGAAAAAGTGATACGAGACCGGGTAGTCGGAGCGGAGACTGAGTACGGGATAGTGGTGAAAACAAAACACAAAGGATACAACAGTATTCCCGAAGAATCTAAGCGCCTCGAGCGACTTTTTAGACGATACAAAAATATAGTCGGATGGTCTTTCCGGTCCCCGAACATTATATGGATCTCACCAGGTGAACGCCTATGGTTCCAAAACGGTGCATGCGCATATCGTGATATGAGCTGTTCAGAATATGCGTCACCGGAGTGTCGGCGGATTCAGGATGCGATTGCGCAGATAGGGGCGGGAGATAGAATTATGGCGCGCCTCTGCGGTACTCCCGAAAAAAATGGTTCTCGGCTTATACTTGTTAAAAACAATAAAGCCCGGGATTATTACGGCAGTCCCTCCACATATGGATTTCACGAAAACTATTTGTCTTTCTCAAAAGATTGGAGCGCAGATAATTACAGGCCCATTATACCGTTCCTCGTGACGCGCCAGATATTTGATGGCGCGGGGGGGTGGTCTCAAGAAGACGGTGGAATATTTTTCTTTTCACAACGAGCGTTGTTTATTGAAGAAGAGATAGGCGAAATTTATAACAAAAGAACTATCTTGACTAAACGAGGCGAACACACCTCTCATGTGGGAGGAAGGAAAGATATGCACCGCTTGCATCTGACTCTCGGAGATTCTAACATCCTTGACACCTCACTCTTTCTTAAACTTGGCACAACGTCTCTTGTATTGTCGCTTTTTGAGAATCACGCAGTACCGAAGATAAAAATAGAAGATGCGGTAACAGCGATTCAGGAATTGTCGTTTTCATGTGATGTGAAGAAAAAGATTTATCTTGCGGCGGGAAAATCAATGACCGCCCTTGCAATCCAGGAAGCGTTTTGCGACGCGGCGAGGAAATTAGTTGAACGGTCAAATTTCGAATCAGAAGAGAGCGAGGCGGAAGCACGAAAAATTGTCTCTCTCTGGGAAGACGCGCTCACAGCGCTTGCTACGAATGATATGGCGTGGATGGCGGGACGACTCGATTGGGCGACCAAACGGCTTCTTGTGGAACAAGAAATCAAGACATACGCTGGGCGAAAAAGTGCGGAATCTCCACAGGAAATTTGTGCCTATGTTGATCTCCATTATCATCTGATAAACAAAGAGGGGCTCGGGCATAAGTTACGAAGGCGTTTCAAAAACAAGTGCATCGTAACCGATGAAGACATTGCTCGCGCGATTGAAAATCCCCCAGGAGACACGCGAGCCAAGATACGGGGAAGCCTCATCAAAAAATTTTGCGTTGCACCCTTTCCGTATTTCATAAATGATATTGGTTGGGATTTTGTAAGGATCGGTTCATCCAACAGCGATAGTGACACGAAAGTATATGAATACAGCGATCCTCTCGTTACGCATTATAAATGGGCTTCGGTGTTATTATCTCGATCTCCAAAAAGTCTCAGGAATCGACGTGCGTAATAAACAAGCCGACCTGTTTTAAAGCCGCTTTCAATGCGGCTTTTTATGTGTGATATGATAGTACGAGATCAGAATACGCGGGCAGTGTAACAATGAGAGATAGAGTTGTCGGCACTGAAAATGAATTTGGAACAAATTTTGAAAATGTCCCGCAACCCGCTGTAGTTTCTGGGGGCTGTTATGCAGAAACAAATGAGCCAGTGCTCAGAGAATCTATACGAGATGGCGATTCTCTTGGTTTGGGTGTTTTTGTGCCTGGGGGCGATCTCTGGTTGCCAAACGGTGGCAAGTTTTATATTGAAAGCGCTGGGTGTCATTTGGAATTTGCTTCTCCTGAATGTCGCAGAGTTAAGGACGCTGTCGCGTATAACAAAGCGGGAGAAGAAATTGCGCGGCGGCTTCTTTCTTCAACATCTGCTGGCGCGCGCATCATAAAGAACAATGTTGCTCGTGATAATTCGGGTGCGCTAAATTCGTTTGGTGCTCACGAAAGTTATTTATTTTTTGGCGGCAAACTCTTATTGGCTTCAGGTCCTAATGATACTGACGAAATCAAGAAAAAAAGGACAGAGCAGCAAGATCGTATAGCGCCATTTATATCTTTTTTGGTGACGCGACAATTGCTTGATGGCGCCGGCAGATGGGTTGACGATAACAAAGAGAACCCGTATGTTCTTTCGCAGCGAGCGTCGTTTATGGAAGAAGAGAT
>CAYZKP010000094.1:0-1138 GCA_964479245.1 uncultured Candidatus Saccharibacteria bacterium
TGCGCTCGGCTGAATTAAAGGAATGTTCCATGCTTCATGTTTCATGATATAGGATTTAATCGGTGGCGGAGTGAGTATAAGACCGCGTCCTTTTTTACGGTCAGGCACTGTGACAACAAGGGTAGGAAGAAATCCTGCCTTTTTTAATTCATTCAAAACAATGACCGAAAATTCATCAGTTCCGAAGAAGATAAATTTGAAACTCTGAATCATTACTACAGAATAATATATTTTAATGATAATAAAAATGCCAAAGCAAGGAAGCGCTTTGGCAAGCGTTGGCGGAACGCATGAGCATAACCCTTCTGTGCGCACTGCGCGAAACCTCTAATCCCAAAGGGCGCTTGAGGTCTGACGAGCATGAACTATCGTCCGCGCCAACGTTTTCAATGTATCACATATTTTTAATTAAAAAAAGCCGGGACGCATGCGAGCATCTCGGTAGGGGCGCAACATAGAAGTGCATTAACACGCGCAACCACTGTACATCAATACTCTCACTCCAATTGCTACTAAAGTATCCTCCTCAGCTCTATGAAGATTAAGACGTGGCGGAACATAGGAATGAAAAGCATAAGAGTTGGCAATCTTGAAAAATTTTCTGACGGCAGCATCATCGTTTCTTTTCCAAAATTTGCATACATATGGCTTCCATCTAAAATCTCCTCCAGGGATGGACTGAGCAATCTTTCCAGATATTTGATATTCTCGATATCCCAACCAGCTCAAGACCCAACCATAGAAGGTTTTTTTCTTCATTTTTATCCCTTCAGCTTTGTTTACTCAAGTCATATCTGAAAGGAATTATATTTAAAAAAAATTATCTTGTCAAATTTATTTCTCTATCATTTTTTGCGGCGGCATCTCTTTGATATTTTTTGCTTTATCAATAAATAGTTTGCCGTCAAGGTGCTCTATTTCATGTTGAAAAATTTGCGCCAAGATACCGCTTGCCCCGCGGGTGAACAACGCACCGGTTTCGTCATACGCGCGAATTGTCGCTTTTTCTGATCGCTCCACTTCTCCATACAGCCAGCGTACAGAAAGGCATCCTTCTTCAACTCGCTGTTTTTTCCGAGAACATTTTAAAAGTTCGGGATTTACAAACACGAGATCAGCGGGCATTTTTACATTTTCT
>CAYZKP010000094.1:1148-3498 GCA_964479245.1 uncultured Candidatus Saccharibacteria bacterium
TTTCTTCAGATTCATTTTTGGGTTCAAAAAATATTTTTCCGGACACAACGAAGATGCGCAAGGGCGCTCCGATTTGGGGTGCGGCGATTGCAACAGCGTCGGCTTCTTTGTGCATCGCCGTTTTCATGTCGGCAATGACCTTTTTTATTTTTAACGACGTGATATCTCGTACAAGTACCGGTTTTGCAACCTCGCGCAATGTTTGCTCTTCTTTTTGTAATATCTTTACCATGATGCGAATATTATAGAAATATTGTTAATTTGCAATCTTAAATCATAAATCTTAAACCTGAAATCTACAATTATAAGAGGTGTTCTGGATCAATATTTATCGCGACAGATGGCGGAAGTGCGTAGAGCAATGTGAGCAATCGTTCATCTGGCCACTTCGTTTTTTGTATCTTGATAAGCGCATGCACCACATAGCGTGTGCGTATTTTTGATCTAAACGCGGGGAACACGAATGGCTCATACCCTGGCAGGTGTTCTCTCACACGCTCGATCGTTTGCTCAAGTGCCTGTTTTGTTCCCATGATTGTTAGTTTGACGAGGGTGGAAAATGGCGGGTATGCGAATAATTTACGCGCGGCTTTTTCTTCTTTAAAAAACTCTGCGATATTTCCTGAAAGTACATTTCTGAAAAGCGATAACTCTGGCATTCTGCTTTGAATAATAAATTTTTTCATTGCTTTTTCCCGCGCATTCATAAGCAGTATAAACGCTTTTTCATTCATGCGAAACGAGGGGAGCGCGAGAAGCGAATCAACAGAAACAGCCGCGACCACTGCAATTTTTTTCTTAAGCATATTAAGCGCCATTTCTGTGCCCACCATGACCGCGCCCGGTGAATTTAAAAATACAGATACAATATGCGCGGCTTTTTTGGGAGTTCCCGCGCTATCTTTATCAAGCCGGAAAACGTGGAGAGTTGGAAACATTTTTTTTACTTCCTCCTCAACTCGTTCACTGCCGACCCCGAGTGTTGTAAGCCGCCAACTGTCACAGACGCTACAGCGGTCTTTCACGATATTTTTTTCTTTACAGGTATGGCATAAAAACGTTCGCTCAATTCTTCCGCCCGGATCTTTTTTTGTTTCTTTGTGGATCAGGATCGGCGTTTTACAGCGTGTGCAGACCACAACCGTGCCGGAGTCGCTGCAGAGAGTAAACGTAAACAAACCTCTGCGCGGCACAAACAGATACGCATGCTCATTTTTTTTGCGCACGTGTTCTATCGCCCGTTTCAGCTCGTCGCTTATAACAGTAAATGTTTTAGGGGTAAGTTGAAGCGACGAGTGCGTTTCTCGCATATCAACGATTGATTGCTCTGCGGAGGAGAGCGTGTGAAACGATGGAGGCGAAAAGTCTAAAAATTCTTCAGACTCTCTTCGGTAGAGTGTCTCCATGCGGAGCACCGACCCAGAGAAGATTAGTTTTCCGCGTATGTGCTGTGTCAAATATTCTGCGAATGTGCGGATGTCAATAAACGGACGGTACTCTGATTTGTATGCGGAGTGGTATTCGTTTTCTATGATGATCGTGCGCACATCGTGCCGCGGGATAGAGAGGCAGGAGGCTGTGCCGACGATAAGTACGGGGCGTGGATTTTTAATAATAGTATTCCACGTTGTAATCAGTGTTTTTGCTGGCAATTGCCCATGAAATATATATGTATGTTCTTCTATGCCCCGCTCAAGAAGAGTGGTTGTATATGCGATGTCATGTACGGTTGGCACCAAAAAAATTACAGAGCTACTTTTAGCGAACTCTTCTCTGATTAAACTCTTGTACGTCGCAAACCGTTCTTTTTCTGGTGCTTGTAAAATATATTTTTCACATACGGTAGATGATTGTGTCGGCTCACGATCTCTCGGGGGCGTGTATGTTAATGTTTCTTCTGCGAGTGCACGCAACAGTGGCACCGGAGTCAGTGCGTGAAGGACGGCGCCTACTCCGGTCACAAAATGGCGCGCGGTGTCTTTCGCCGCGGAGATAAACGCAGGAAGAAAAAAATGAGAAGATCGTACCGCGCTTATTTTTTTAAGTCCAAATGACGCATCTTTGATACCGCTTTTAAGATCTTCTGCCGTTTTTACATCTACGACAATTCCGGGGACTTCTTTATTGCGCAAAGGTATGAGTACGGTGTCGCCGACTGATACAGTTTTTGCCGTGAAATAAGAGAGAGTTTCTTTATTCATTGTGCGCGAAAGAGGTATCACGTCAACGATGTGCATGTCTTTATTTTCTCAAAAAAACTTAAAAGTTTCAATTATTCTTGACAATCATTCTTGTGTAAGTATACTTTTGTAAGATTTTTCTAAAACAAAAGGCACCAAAGATGGGAACC
>CAYZKP010000095.1:0-2401 GCA_964479245.1 uncultured Candidatus Saccharibacteria bacterium
AAAATTCCTGTTCCGTGGAGCACTTCTTCTCCGACACCGCCAGCTTTTGCATACAGTGGACGCAATTCGTTCATTTTTCTTCCATCCGCTCGCTTGTTATTTTTTACTGCCTCTTCGTGTATTGTGTTGTTTATGCGCTCTTCATAATAAGCCATTGCAAGCGAGAGATTTTCTTCGGGCAATTTTTCTGAGCACGCGGTTTTCCACTCTTCTCCGAGTGCTTCTATATATTTTTTGCCGCTACCGCTTAAAAGTATTTTAGAAAGTTTTTTCTCAATAGTTTCTTTGAAAAGTTTTTTGACAGGCTCAGGCGTCTCCTTTATTTCAAGCGCTCGTTTCGGTTTTCCAATTTCTTTGGTGATATTTTTTTGAAATGTTTGCAATTTTTCAATTTCGAGAAGTGCGGTATCAAATACTCCCTTCATTATTTCCTCGGGAAGTTCTTTTGCGCCGATTTCAATCATATTTACGTTTCCATCTTTCCCACAGATTGTTGCATCAAGCGCGAGTGTGTCATTTTCTCGCATTTTGTATGTAGGATTTATCTCAAATGTATCTTGTGCACTCGTTTTTCCAATTCGGACCGCTGAAACTGGTCCGTCCCACGGAATATCAGAAATTGAAAGAGCAATTGATGCCGCATTTACTGCAAGCACGTCCGGATCATATTCGCCAAGAGATAAAATAGTAATAACAACCTGAACCTCGTTTCTTATTTTCTGGTTAAAGAGGGGCCGGATGGTGCGATCAATAGCGCGGCCGGAGAGTATTGCCTCGTCAGACGGCCTTCCCTCCCTCCGCATAAAGCGACTCCCGAAAATACGCACCGGGGCGTTAAATCTTTCTTCGTGGGCAACCGTAAGAGCAAAAAAATTACTACCCTCTTTTTTTTCTTGTGACATAACGGCAGTCGCGAGAACGCTTGTATTGCCATACGTTACAATAACCGACCCATGCGCTTTTTCCGCAAGGTCGCTTATGGTTGCCGTAAGCGTTTTTCCACCGATGTCGGTGGAAAATTCTTTTGTTTTCATTGTGTAAGGTGCCTGATCTACAGATTGAAGTATTTGCCACGGGCAATACTCTATATCTGAAGACCAAGCGAATTATGATAATGCTACAAGTATACTAAAAGCGTCTTATTTTTCAAGGCGAAACCAGTATTGACAAATTATTTTTGATACAGTATAATAATTTGATAGCCACAAATTGGGAGATTTGCAGATGTGTGAGACAAAAGAGATTCCGCTAGCATTTTCTTTAGGCCATCCACCACTCAAGCATCGGGTCGGCAATATTCAATGCGACGTTGGTTGGTGTGATGCGGGAGGGCACTTTGGTTTTCCGAAGAAATGTGTCTGCGGGGGGCTGATACATGCAGAATTTGAAGACGAGAGCTTGGATGGAGAAGACGGAGAAACAATCCACTTGTCTCAGGGATGTGATCAGTGCGGCGAAGATTACGAGGAGGCGGATTCATGAAAGATCCGCCTCTTATTATTTTGTAAAATTTAATTTTTGCTAAAAACAATCCGGCTCTTTCGAAAGGACTTTTGTAATAAAATAGTTCTGTCTCGCAACAAAAGTTGTGGGGTTCTTTTTTACTAAACTTTTTATTGTTTCTCTCGTTCTCGTCTTTCTCCTCCAAGAAGGAATTTTTTAGGATTTTCGTCAAGATATAAAAAGTGATCTGTCACTTCTTTAAGTTTGCCTGAAGCAGAACGTCCGAATGCGACAATTTCAACTTGGCATCCTTCATTCATTTGCAGGTACTCCACAAGCGGAATGAAATCTCCGTCTCCAGAAACGATAATAGCCGTATCAAGTTTTGGTCCCATTTTTATGGCATCAATCGCAATACCGACATCCCAGTCTGCTTTTTTTGCGCCGCCGTAAAAAATTTGAAGCGATTTTGCCTTTGTTTCAATTCCCGCTTTCTCAAGCGCGTCAAGAAAATTTTTCTCCTCGCCTGATTCCGTCGTAATGACGTAGGCAAGCGCGCGTATGAGTTGGCGGCTTCCGACTGCTTCTTTTAAAATAGCGCCAAAATTTACTCGCGCGCCGTATAGATTGCGTGCGCTGTGGTACAGATTTTGCGTGTCAATAAAAACGCCGACTCTTTGATTTTTGTGTTTGACTATGGCCATAAAATTAGTATGTAGTAATTAGTATATAGTATATAGTATATACTAAAACTACTCCGTGCATACGGAGCAGTTTTAGTATTACTTGAGTCCGATTTTTTTGCGAATTTCAGTGTGTCGCTTCTCGCTTTTCTTTTTTAAATATCGCAAATGCGAATGCCGATCCGCAACAAGCTGCAGGAGCCCCCTCCGAGAGTGGTTATCTTTTCGATTTTTCTTTAGATGCGCCGTTAGTTAGTTAATTAGTTTGGTTATAA
>CAYZKP010000095.1:2411-3475 GCA_964479245.1 uncultured Candidatus Saccharibacteria bacterium
GTGTCGCCCTCTTTTCGCGCATATTTCTTCATAATGCTGTCTTTCTGTTTCTTGGAAATCATTATTATAATGATAGCATATAACCGCAATTTTTGCAAGTTTTAGCATAAATGCAAATAAATAAAGAACACTCCTCGGAATTTTGAGACACGAAATTCTTTTTTTATTTTCCTCTAGATTTCAAAAATTCTTCTTGTTCCTTAAGCATTAGTTCGGAGACCTTGTCGCTAAATATTTTTGATTTTATAAGATATCGTAGTGCCCCGACATACCCATTGCGCCGCATCTCTTCAATCAATTGAATTTGCTCTTTTATAAGTTCTGGATACATATTGCGTCCCTCCACATTCTCGAGGGCAAACGGATGATCGGATAAAACCTTGAACAATGTTTCAAAATTTTCTGCTTTCGCGATCTCGCTTTCTACCTGTCTTGTTTCTTCTTTTTCAATTAACCTGAAAATCTCGATTTTTCTTGCATCATTAATTTTTTCACCAGTGTCTAATCCTTTTATCAATTCCATCAACTCCATTCGCGCTTTTTCGTCTATTTCGCCCGTTATTTCTAATGATCCGAGTCTGTCTAAAATAGCATATTTTCGTTGTGTAAATCTGCAAAACCTCCTTTCATGTTCTTCTGGTAATTCAGAAGCAACGTCGCGCGCTTCTTTCCACGCTTCATTGATTGCCCCTCCCTCGCTTTGAGGCGTTTCTGGTTGTTTAAATTGTTCTTGGTTCATGATTATAAGTCTACCACCGCAAATCAGAAGATGTAAAGTGGTAAGAGTGTTTTTAACGCCCATCTTTTGGAAAAAACAAAACCGCCGCAAAAGCGACGGCATTGATATATTACATTTTATTTGTGATTGCGGTGCCAATTGCTTTTTGCAGATTTTTCTTATGCCATTTTGCGATAGGCAATTTTGATAACTCAGATATCGGATAAAATGTGCTTGGTCCCCACACAGGACGGCCGTTTTCACATTCGGGAATGGTTTTAGGCCTCTCATTTTCGGTGAGGTGTACTATAAACCAATAGTGGCCACCCTTTATTCTAAATTCTTT
>CAYZKP010000096.1:0-3455 GCA_964479245.1 uncultured Candidatus Saccharibacteria bacterium
CAGGTTCGAATCCTGGTGGGCGGATTACGAAATAATTCGCCCAAGCAAGTGAACTGCTTCACTTGCGACAGGATTCGAAGGGATTTTCCATAGGAGCTACGCCAACAGCGCGGAGCAAGGTGGAAAATCACCCGCGAGCGTAGCTCAAGAATCCTGGTGGGCGGATTATGTTGATATTGGGCAGGTGGCGAAATGGCATACGCGCATGGCTTAGGACCATGTGGGGAAACCCGTGGGAGTTCAAGTCTCCCCCTGCCCACCAACACAAAACTCCCGCACGAATGCGGGAGTTTTGTATGTAACGCAAAAGTTAGAACATAGAGCTTTCTCCCTTTTTGAGACCCGCGACAAGCGCCCATACACCAACAACAACGTGAAGGACTGTATCGGCAGGATTTTGAAGCTGTGCTCCTAAGAGATTGCTCCCGTCAGGAATCGCGCCAAACAAGCTCCACAGTGCGGCAATGATAGCAATCGCGCCTACGGCGACCGTAATCCATTTCTGGATTTCAGCACCAGCCCAGAAGGCAAGCGCCAGCGCAATAACGCCGAGCACAAAGTGTGCTATGTTTTCTGCGTTATCAAAATACCAAAACGAGCCAAAAAGTGATTCTGCGGTAGGGCCAATAACGCCTACGAAGCCTAACACGGCTACGAGTACCAACACAACGCCCCCGACCTGCAAAAAACCTTTTGGACTAAGTATATATGACATGGTATTTTATGAATTAAATGCTCCGACCTTGTAATACGTATTAATACAAAAGAGCCGTATCAGAGCTCATGGTATATTATAAATTGAACTCTCCTCAAAAAGAACGATTCTGTGGATATCCCAGAGCGCTTCGCACACAAACTTAATTTCTATAAAAACGGGCTTTATTTTACAAGAGGGTTGACATTTAATTCAGGATAGTGTAAGATGGAGTTACTCAAATCAGGGCTGTATGAGAAACGGAGTCGGGTTTAATTCTGCAGATTCTTGGGTTTGAACTTTAGTAAACTAGTATTTTATTGATGCAAACAGGAACAATCGCTCGATTAACTGATCGAGGGTTCGGTTTTATCTCTCGAGAGGGTGAGGAAAAAGACCTTTTCTTCCACTCTAACGAACTTCAAGGGGTTTCATATGATGACCTCAAAGAAGGAGATAAGGTCACCTTTGAAGTTGCGCAAGGCCCTAAGGGTCCAAACGCAGTAAACGTTAAACGAGTCTAAACAAAAACCCCTACCTAAGGTAGGGGTTTTTGTTTTCTCTTTACTCTTCAACAACCATCAACTCAATAACAACAGGGGTTATTGGAATATCAAATTTACCGGTTTCAGTTGTGCTAATACTATCAACGATATCCATGCCGCGAATCACTTTACCAAACACTGGGTGACTGCTTGCAAATGGCTCTTTATCAAAATCAAGGCCAAGATTATCAACGACATTGATAAAAAATTGGCTGCCGCCACTATTAGGGCCGGCATTTGCCATTGCAATGGTGCCACGCACGTTTGAAAGTCCCGAAACAAATTCATCGGAAATTGTGTAGCCCGGTCCGCCGGTACCATACAGTGACGTGTCGCCCCCCTTTGAAAGCGGATCGCCGCCTTGAATCATAAAACCAGCGATTACCCGATGAAATTTTGTGCCATTGTAAAATCCCTCTTTTACCAATTTCAAAAAATTCCCGGCAGTAATCGGCATCTGGTCAAGAAATAACTCAAGAGCAATCTCCCCTTGTGTTGTTTTAAAGACCACAACAGGATTTTTTGCTGCTTGTGTATTTGTAGTTTCTCTCGTACTCATAAAGAAAAGCAAAACCCCGACACCAAGGAGCACCACCACTCCGACAATAATAATTTTGTACATAATTGCCTATCATAACGTCATCAAAAAAGAAAAACAACCCCCTCTTTTCTCTCGAAAAGAGGGGGTTGTTTTTCTTTAAAATCGATCTCGACGAGGAGGACGATTTTTGCGGTGGCACTCGTAGCACTGCAGTTGGTTCAAGCGAGCTGGATCTGGTTCAAAGGGGAGCTCCGTAATGGCGGTCCCACATTTTCCGCACGTCCAGTTGCCTTGGTACCGTTTTCGCGGTGGATATCCACCTTGGTTGTTATCAAAAGCCATTTTGCACAACGTACTTAAAAGACTATTAAAAGACCTAGACTCGAACTGTGGCAAAACGACTATTGAAACATCTTCTTGCCGACGAATTGACGCGTCTATAAAGAAAAAGTATAGCGCGGAGTATTTTATTTGGCAAGACGCTACATAACTGAGATATTATGATACGCTGTATGTTATATGAAAAAAATCGTATTAGATTTAGAAACAAAAAATATATTTGCTGATGTGGGGAAAAACGACCCCATCCTTTTGGATGTGTCGCTCGTTGGTGTATATGATTCTGACACAGATACTTATACGAGCTATCTGCAAGAAGAGCTTCCCTCTCTCTGGCCAATCCTTGAGCGAGCAGATCTACTCATCGGATTTAATTCTGATTATTTTGACATACCGCTTCTCAATAAATATTATTCCGGTGATTTAACAAAAATTAAAAGCATTGATCTTCTCACTGAAATTAAAAAGGTACTCGGGCATCGGATACGTCTTGATAGCGTCGCGGAAGGAACTCTGGGAAAAAAGAAAACGGGGCATGGACTCCAAGCGGTTGAATGGTGGAAAAAAGGAGATATAGAAAATTTACGAAAATATTGTTTAGAAGATGTAAAAATCACCAAAGAGTTATATGAATACGCGCTTATGCATGGCACCGTAAAATATAAAGACTGGAATAGTGTAAAAGAAATAAAACTTGATGTCTCCGGGTGGGAAATGACACAAAAAGCGGGAATGACATACAGTTTGCCATTTTAATGACATCTTAAAATTTAATTAAAACCAGCCTCATGTTGAGACTGGCTACTTGATACATGAAAAAACCCAGTGTGATAATACAAACTGGGTTTGAGTGAAAAAACACATATCAAACAAGGAATCCGCCGCTTTGGTGTGTCCAAAAGTCGAAGTAGAGACCTCTTTTATCAAGTAACTCCTGGTGAGTCCCCTCCTCGGCAATTTTTCCTTTATCAAGAACTACAATTCTATCCATTTTTTGAATGGTGCTTAGCCGGTGGGCAATAACAATCGTCGTCTTCCCTTCCATGAGTTTCGCAAATGCTTCCTGCACATATTTTTCACTAACCGAATCAAGAGAGCTCGTTGCTTCATCTAAAATCAAGATCGGCGCATTTTTGAGCATTGCTCGTGCAACCGCGATCCTTTGACGCTCGCCACCCGAGAGTTTCACGCCCCGTTCCCCGACAAGCGTATCGTACCCCTTAGGAAACCCCATAATAAATTCATGCGCGTGCGCTTTTTTCGCTACCGCGATAATTTCCTCTTCTGTCGCGCCCGGATTCCCATATGCAATATTTTCCCGCAAAGATCGATGAAA
>CAYZKP010000097.1:0-1329 GCA_964479245.1 uncultured Candidatus Saccharibacteria bacterium
GAATCAAATTTTAATCCAGAAACGAGATGATGGCAGACTTGACCATTCAGCAGCGGGACACGTTGATGCCGGTGAATCGTATCTTGAAGCTGCCGAGAGAGAGCTAGAAGAAGAACTGGGCATTAGCGGCGTTAAATTAATAAAAATCGGCGATTGTAGCTCAAGAGAAGGTGGGGGCAAAATCAGACATAAATTCAGAGTCTTTCAATCGAAAGCGAATCCCGGCAAACTTAATCCTGATGAAGTTGAAGATGTATTTTGGGCTGACCCAAACGAGATATGGAACGACATGAAAGGAGACGATGATGACAAAAAATATTGCAGCGGTTTTAAATCATCACTTAAACTATTTTTGGAAAAATTTCCAAAGCCATTAAGGTAGATATTGATGAATATACAAAACTCAAAAAAACTCATTATATTTGATCTTGACGGTACACTCGCGGAGAGCAAGTCGGCGCTTGATTCTGAAATGTCACAGTTGCTTGGCAATCTCCTTAAGTGGAAGCTCGTTGCGGTTATAAGTGGCGGGTCTTTCTCACAATTTGAAAAACAATTTTTACGAAACTTGTCTTTATCCGATTTGATTCTTAAAAATTTATATCTTTTACCAACTTCAGGTGCGCGGTTTTACACGTATACGGATAACGCGTGGATGCTTGCGTATGCGCACAATTTAACCGACGAAGAAAAAATAAATATCATCAAAGCATTTAATGACTCTTTTTTCGAGCTTAATTACGAACATCCGCCGAATAGGTACGGGGAGCTTCTTGAGGATAGGGGAACTCAAATTACATTTTCCGCGCTTGGGCAATCAGCGCCAGTTCACCTAAAAGAAGCATGGAACAAAGAAGGCGACATTCGTCCGCAGATTAAAAATATACTTGATCGTAAACTTCCGCAATTTGAAGTTCGTTTGGGAGGGCTTACCTCAATTGATGTCACTAGAAAGGGTGTTGATAAGGCATTTGGGGTACAACAAATAGAAAAACACCTTACTATTCCAATGTCTGAAATGCTTTTTGTTGGCGATGCGCTCTTTGAAGGGGGGAATGATTATCCAGTAAAAGCAATCGGAGTAGATACGGTTGCGGTTACGGGACCAGAAGAAACCAAAAAACTCATACAATCAATGTTATGAAAGATGCGATTTTAACATTTCCTAAGCAGTTTTTGTTTGAGCCGAGTGTTCAAAATAAAGAAAACCTTAAGAATAAACAGAAATATATTGTTGTTGGCATGGGCGGATCGCATCTCGCTGCAGACTTGCTTGCTATCCTAACTCCAGATACAGGCATAATTGTTCATAAAAACTATGGTCTTTCG
>CAYZKP010000097.1:1339-3421 GCA_964479245.1 uncultured Candidatus Saccharibacteria bacterium
TATTTTAAGTTCTTATTCCGGAAACACTGAAGAAGTTATTGACGCGTTTTATGAAGCGAAAAAGAAAAGATATGCGATGGTTGTTATTGCTGTCGGGGGAATACTTTTAGAATTAGCAAAAAAATATAAAATTCCGTACATTCAATTGCCCGATACCAATATTCAACCGAGAATGGCGCTCGGTTTTAGCATTAAAGCGCTTTTTAAAATTATTGGAGATAAAAAGGCGTTACATGAGCTTTTAAAATTGGGAACCAGCTTAAAGGCAAAACGTTTTGAACAAGAAGGGGCAGCATTAGCAAAAAAAATAAAAGGACGTGATCCTCTTATATATGCATCGGCGAACAATCAGGCGCTTGCACAAAACTGGAAAATCAAATTCAACGAAACAGGCAAAATTCCCGCGTTTTATAATGTATTTCCGGAATTAAACCATAACGAAATGACGGGGTTTGATACTATACAGAGCACGAAACGATTATCTGAACGGTTTCACTTTATTTTTTTGAAGGACGGTGCCGATATCCCAAGAATTAAAACAAGAATGAACATTACGGAGAAGCTATTCAAAGATCGGGGATTTCAGGTGGAATCAATCTCCATTTCCCATAAAAATACTTTTTTAAAAGTTTTTTCTACTCTGCTTTTAGCCGATTGGACAGCGTATTATACGGCGAAAGAATATGGCGCTGAGCCAGAACTGGTGCCAATGGTTGAAGATTTTAAAAAAATGATGCTTCGTTAATTTGGTATTTTGAGTTTAAGGTGGTATAATTTCTTTTAGAAAGGAAACAAAACACTGACTAGACCAGAAAGAAAGGAGGGTGTTACGATGCGTTTGCCAGTTATTCAAAACGTTGCTGTTGCGATACGTGCCATGTGCGCATATTGTGTATTTGCCCTCCTTATCTTTACTGCCATTCCGGCGTTTGGGGGCGAGGTACGTCTAGAAGGTTTTATTGACGGGGATTCTGTAATTCTTGTGGCTTGGCAACTTAAGCCCGGAGATACCCTTATGCTTAATTCTAAAGGAGGGTATCTCCATCCAGCCGCCGTATTGGCTGACAATATTCGAAAATATGGAATTAATACACACGTTCGTTCCACGGCAGAGTGTCAATCGGCGTGCGTGTTGATTTTTGCTAGTGGCGTAAAAAGAACCGTAGGAAAAAATGTCATGTTTTTTCTGCACAGACCATTAGGGGATGGTGAAGATGTAGCCGCGCGACAGCTTATCAAACAGTTAATTCAATACGGAGTGTCTCCTGAAATTAGAAATATTTTTCCCGCTACACACGCCGCGGGCATGGTCGGGTTGAACTACGAAGATCTTAAGCGTTTAAATTTTATAACAGAATAATACTGTAGTTACCCCATTTTTCATTCTATTAAAATGATGCAATAATTTGCATCATTTTTTTTCTACTCGATCAACGTATTCTCCAGTTTCGGTATTTACTCGTACGATATCTCCCTCTTCAATAAAAAGTGGAGCGTTCACAATGATGCCATTTTCTAGAGTGACTTGTTTTGTTCCTCCTTGAACGGTATTTCCCTTCACCGCTGGCGGAGCAGTTTTCACTCTAAGTTCAGCCTTAATAGGCATTTTAAATCCAATGATTTTATCGTTAAAAAGCATTGCTTCCACGTCCGTGTTTTGCTTTAAAAATTTTCCTTGTGGGCCAACAGCGTCTTCAGAAAGAGAAAAACGACTGCGTGGGTTACCCGCTTCGCAAAACCAATATTGGCCTTTATTTTCATACAGGTATGTGTATGAACGAAGCGGCAAATCTGCCTCTTCCGCGGTTTCCGATTGATGAAATGAGCGCTCAGTGACTTTACCAGAGATGAGATGTTTTAATTTGGTTTGATTAACCGGCTTTCGTTGTTGTTTACGAAACACGTGCGAAGAGAGCACTTCATATGGTTCCCCGTCAAGCACGATACATTTTTTTACCGTTATTTCATTATAATTCAACATAATTACAAAATAGTATCGCACCACTTCGCAAAGTGCAAATGATTGACGGCCACGTTCTTGCTTGCTACAATTTTTTCAGTCTTTTGTAAAGCCAACGAAAG
>CAYZKP010000098.1:0-3159 GCA_964479245.1 uncultured Candidatus Saccharibacteria bacterium
GTGACTGTAAATTGTAAGGTTGCTTCGCGCGGCAGGGGAGTTAAAACGCTCAACTTCGAAACGGGCGCACTCGGTTCGGTAACAAATGTACGTGTTGTAGTTACTACGACAAATGGACAGCGGGTTGAAAAAAATTTTACGATACGTCCAGCAGAGGTTGACGTTATATGGGAAGCGCTTACGTATGCTCCAGCACTTTACCGGGGCAAGACACTTCCAACTTCAAACAGCAAAATTAAAATAACTGCGGTGCCGCATGTCTTTCTTGAAAATGGGGCCCGAGTTACAGCGGATAATCTTGTTTTTACATGGCAAAGGGATCGACAGGTGCTTGGTTCGCTCTCCGGAATTGGCAAACAAAGCATAGTTATTGATGGTCCACTCTCTTTTGAAAAAACGCGTATTGCGGTGTATGTTTCGTCCATAAGCGGTCTTTACAGTACACAGGGCGGAGCCACCATTGAAGGCGTTAATCCACAGGTTGTTTTTTATGAAAAGCATCCGCTTCTCGGAGTGCGTTACGAACGCGCGCTCCCCGCTGAATTTACACTTTCCGCAGAAGAGGTAACCGTGCGCTCAGAACCATACTTCTTCGCGTTAGAAGATGTCGGAAGGAATCGGCTTAATTTTTCATGGTCACTCAATGACAGCCCCGCAGAATCTTCCGCCAACATCAACGAAATAGTGCTGCGCAAAGAAGAATCAATGGGCACTGCGCGTCTTTCGCTTCTTATAAAAAACACCGCTAAGGCGCTTCAAGATGCCGCCGCGAATATGTTAATACGATTTTAATATGTTTCCAAAAATTAAAACTCACATTCAGGAAAAAAAACATCCATATACAGTTATCGCGGTTATGCTTTTAATGATTAGCGGTGTTTATCTTATTGACACAAACATTATATCTGATAACACAGTGGCAATCGCCGTACAAAATCAAGTAGCACAAGTGTCATATACCCCCCTTCAGCCATTGCCGGGCGCCCCCGCGCAACCAGCAGTAAACATGATCGGGTATCTTCAAAATATAATTTTCCTTGTTATCGGCATTGCAATCGTTCTTGCTGTTTTAATGCTTGTTATAGGAGGAGTGCAATACATGGCAAGCGACGCTTTTACATCAAAAGAAGACGCGCGGGACAGAATGACAATGGCATTGTTCGGACTCATAATTGCTTTCGGCGCGTATCTTTTGCTTAATACAATCAACCCCGACCTCGTAACATTTCGGCTTCCTTCCGCAATAGTGGCGCCGACACCGCCTTCACTGCCACCACCGCCGCCGCCACTACAGGAACAGATACAAAAAACAGCCCAAGGAATCCCGGGTACACGGGTAAACCTTAGAGATAGAAGCGGGCGTTTGGTCGGCGCAGCGGCTGAAGTATTGGATCCAACAAAAAATGATGGTGCAGTTTTAAAAGTAGATATTGGACTTGGGACACAAAATAAAACTAAAATAGCGGAAACATTTGAACAACAATGTGGTGAAATCGCGACGGCCTCAGGAAAATTATACGAAATAAAAACAACCGGCATAGTTGTAAAAACACACACCTGCACACTTAGGTAAAATAACTTTTCAATGTATTAAGTATGTCTCATAAAATTATTTACATTACTTTAGGAATCCTCGCTGTAATAACTATTGCGCTTTTTATTGGCGGCTATTGGTACTTGCAAAAAGGCGCCCTGCCGGTAACCCCAGAAGAAATTACAGTGGATTCATTTCCTTTTGGAACAGGAAGCACGCCTCGTGAGATAACGCCGAGAACAGGAGAAACAGCGGAAAGAGAAGCTGTAGCACGACCTCAAGAGCAATCTGCTTCGGGAGAGTTGTTGCGAGAAATTTCACCAAAAGAAATTCCCGGAGCCGTTATTTCTACCAAAAACAATAAGCCCGCGGTGCGATATATGGAGCGACAAACAGGACATGTGTATGAAGTAGAAGACCTAAAAGCAAGCCCCAAACGCATTTCAAACACAACAACCCCGGGCATTCAAAAAGCCGTCTTCGGCGAACGGGGAGAAAGCGTTGTGTTTCAATATCTTGATGCGACGGATGTGAAAAAAACAGTGACCGGCAAGATTGCCGCGACGAGTACCAGCACAGGCCTTCTTGGTTCAGTGTTTTTAAACAATATACGCGATCTTGTTGTTTCTCCGGATAAAAAAAATGTGTTTTATGTGCTCCGTGGCGCCGACGGAGCAATTGGAACCACAGCAAAACTTGACGGAGGCGGAAGAAAACAAGTATTTACTTCGCCGGTGACAGAATGGCTCTCGCAATGGGTTGATACAAACACGATAACGCTTATAACAAAACCCGCGTCAAGCGCTCCGGGTTTTCTCTATACGCTTAACCTGACGAATAGCTCATTCAATAAAGTGCTTGGAGAAATTGCGGGGCTAACGGCGCTTATGTCGCCGGATAAAAAACAAACTCTTTTTTCCGCTTCAAGCAAAAACGAGTTTGACACATTTTTATATAACGTCCAAAACAGGGTAGCGGCATTATTCGCGATTACAACATTTCCCGAGAAATGCGTGTGGAGCAATGACGCGGTGACTCTATATTGCGGCGCGCCACAAGACATTGAAAGTGGAACATACCCCGATATGTGGTATCAGGGGAGAGTGTCATTTAACGACAGTATTTGGAAAATAAACACGGAGACAGGAATTATTGACGTATTAATAAATCCCGAAGAAAGCGCCCGCGAACCGATTGATGTTATTAATCCAATGCTTGACGAAAACGAAACTGTTTTGATTTTTACAAACAAAAAAAATTCCACCTTGTGGAGCCTACAACTGTAATTGCAAATTTCAAATTTTAAATTGCAAATTTATTTTTTACTATTTTTCTTTGCCGTGTTGCTTGAAGAAACAAAGATTGCAAGCAATTCTTTCGTTTCTTCTAATAGTGGTTCAACCAACTCTCTTTTTAATAATTTATTTTCAATAATCAATTCCAGCCACAAGGCACTTTCATCGACCTCTTCTATAATAATGCCGATTTTTGAAATAAATTCCGCCCTTGATCTTGCCCTGCATGACGCGCGGTAATTTGCCGCAACGGAAGTGCCACTCCTAATTAATTGATTCCCGATTGTCCTTCCGGTTATATCGTTCGGCAGAGCCCGCACAAGTTCAATA
>CAYZKP010000099.1:0-3018 GCA_964479245.1 uncultured Candidatus Saccharibacteria bacterium
CTTCTGTTTCGGGGGGTTGAGATTACGACAGGAGGACAGCGGGTTCACGAGTATCAGACATTAGTTGAGAAAATCATTGCAAAGGGTTTGGATCCTCAAAATTTTTCATTTTATCTTGAGGCATTTAAATATGGCATGCCGCCACATGGGGGTTTCGGAATGGGCCTTGAGCGCCTCACCCAAAAACTGTTAGGACTTGCGAATGTAAAAGAAGCAACACTTTTTCCGCGGGAAATGAATCGTATTGATACGTTGTTGTCGCAGTAGTTTTTTGATAGACTGTGAAAAGTAAAAATAAGTACGGTATATCGTGTTTGCACGAATAACGATTGTATGTGCCACGCTTGTATTTCTGCTTTTTACCTCACCCGCTACGCAATCAGGAACACGCGATATTCCCCACATCGTTTCTTTTGCTGTTCATGGATACTCTTTTGAAAGACAGGTTATTTTCTTAGAAACTCTTACGGAGATAGATACTCAAACATTGCCATTTTACATTGTTGTAAATCCGGGTGGTCCCAAATCATGGAATCTCACCTTATATGAAATCGTTTCTCAAAAACAGATTGATGTCGGAAAAATGTATGCATGCCCATCAAAACTGCCCAAACGCCTCTACTACATTCGCTGGAGCAACAGTAAAACCACAACCTCGCCTGACTTAAATGACGGCAGTGCCGCGGCTCGCACATTCAGCGTTTGCCGTATTTCAGAGGAAGAGCTTGAGCTTTTGCGGAAAAAAATATTAGAAGGGAAGCAGTAATATGTGAATGACCAGCGCCTGAATAAGGCGTTTTTTGTTGAAACGTAGAATGGCGCACGCTATAGTTGTATATATGGATAGCGGCTATCAGATTAAAACAGAAATATTTGAGGGGCCCCTTGATCTGTTGCTCTCACTTATAGAAAAAAGGAAATTACACATTAACGACATTTCTCTTGCAAAAATTACCGACGATTATCTGGCTCATATTGAGAAGATTGAATCTTTTCCTCTAAAAGAAGCTGCCCAGTTTATACTTATTGCCTCAACGCTCGTACTCATCAAATCTCGTTCACTTCTGCCCGCGCTTATACTTACAGAAGAGGAGGAGGGAGATATTAAAAATCTTGAAGCCCGTTTACGCGAATACCAACGTGTCAAAGCGCTGTCGTCACATGTAGAGGAGTTGTTTGGTAAAAATATAATGTTTATTCCGCCACACGGTTTTTTAGGAGAGCCAGTATTTTCTCCCACTAAAAAAGTGTCCGTAGAACATTTATTTGCCGTGATTAAACACATACTACAAGCTCTTCCTAAAAAAGAAATGATTCCGCAAGCAATTATTAAAAAAGTGGTAAGTTTGGAAGAGGCGATTACCGCACTTTCCCTGCGAATAAAACAAAATCTTACGTTCCGATTCAACGATCTTGCAGAGGGGGGCGGAGGGAAAATAGGTATTATTGTCAGTTTTCTTGCGGTGCTTGAGCTTATACGTCGAGGCGCGATCTTAGTGAGTCAACATAATCATTTTGGAGAAATAGAAATTGCGCACAAGAACGAATCGTTATAATAATAATTTCTAAAATCAGCCATGACTTCTAACGGGATGGAGCAAAAAATAGAAGCGATATTATTTCTTAAAGCTGAACCAGTCAGCATTTCGTTTTTGTCGCGCACCCTTGCGAGAACGGCAGATGAAATCAGAAATGCACTCGGAATGCTTGAGGAACACTTAAAAACGAGGGGGATTCGGCTTATAATGAAAGACGACGAAGCGCTTCTTGTAACCGCCCCGGAATTAAGCGGAGTCGTGGAGAGTGTTGTAAAATCAGAGCTCTCTCTAGAATTATCTCGCGCGGCGCTTGAAACACTGACGCTCGTCCTTTACCGCGGCCCGATTAATAAAAGCAACATTGATTTTATCCGAGGCGTTAACTCACAATTTATTTTGCGAAATTTACTGGTGCGGGGTTTAGTTGAGCGAGTACCTGACAGTAAAGATAAAAGAGTACTGCTCTATCGACCCACGTTTGAACTTCTCCAGCATCTCGGCGTTTCAAAAGTAATCGAATTGCCAGAGTATGAAACCGTCCGCACGGAAGTGGAGGCATTTGAAGATTCATTCGGAGGAGGTGAGGAGGAGCAGCCACCCGTTACTTCCTCTACGCAACCACAACAATGAACCAAAAAGAAACAGTTGCTATACACGTCATTTCTATTGCGCTTATTGCCGTAAGCGTTGTTCGTATGATAACTGTGCCGGTGTACACTACGACGGATTCCTTTGACGAAGTTTCAAAAAAGCAACCGCTCCAAAATCCTTTTGCGTCTGTCAACATAAAAGCGCATGCTTCGGTGGTATGGGATGTGAATGAAAAGCGGCTGTTATTTGCTGTAAACGAACGGGCACAGTTGCCGCTTGCCTCTCTTGCCAAAGTGATGACAGCGCTTCTTGCGGTTGAGGAGGCGGGAGAGGGCGCAGTCGTCCTTGTGAGCAAAGAGGCAGTTTTGAAAGACGGAGACCATGGATTTAAAGTTGGCGAACGCTTTAGGCTGAAAGATCTCATTGACGCGACGCTGGTTACTTCTTCAAACGATGGAGCATATGCGCTTGCCTCTGTGGGCGCGGCAATTGATACTGACAAAAATCGCTCTACCGCGTCGTTTCTTGCAGATATGAATAAAAAAGCGCAATTGCTAGGACTGCAGCAAACTTTTTTTGTGAACGAATCTGGCTTTGACGTGAACACGGGAGTCTCCGGCGCATATGGCTCTGCATATGACGTCGCGCGTTTGTTTGAATATGTGCTCCGTTTTCACCCAACCCTCTTTGAGGCAACCTCGCGAGCGCTCATTACCGTGAAGTCTCTTGAGGGCGTTGTGCACAATCTTGAAAACACCAACACGGCCGTTGAAACATTTCCCGGCATCATTTCTTCAAAAACCGGTTTTACGGATCTTGCGGGTGGAAATCTCGCGATTGCGTTTGACGCCGGCATTGCGCATCCGATTATTATCGCGGTACTCGGATC
>CAYZKP010000100.1:0-2969 GCA_964479245.1 uncultured Candidatus Saccharibacteria bacterium
TATGAATTAGATGATGTGTGTCAATGCGGTCATTCATTCGGCGCGCATCCACCTTTGCGAAGATTCACAGACGGAGAAAAAATTCCGGTAGGGTATTCTTGTATAGATTGTTCTTGTAAGAAATTTTCGTTAAAAAATCCCGTGGAACCTAAAAAAAAATAAAAATCGCCGTACTGGTGCAGTAATCGCATACTGCTCACTGCGGAACAAAATGGCAAATAATATGCAAGAAATAAAAATAAAGATCGGGAATCGAGAATACACATTGAATAACAATAGCGACAAATACGATAGAGCCAAGAAAAACGCCGGAAAAAATGCGACGCCCGAACAAATCTTAGCTCATTACGATAGATTAGCCGGTCTTATTAAAGACGAGGACGGTAGTAAAATAGAAAATGGCAAGTTTTGGAAAAAGGAACAACAAGGAAGATTTATTGAGAAAGCAGTAGCAGATGTTGAGGAAAGAGAAAAATTTCACGAGGATTTTCTTAAATATCTTAAAAAAGAGCGATCAAATTACGCTAAGCTGATATTGCAAGAAAATTTAATTTCGTATGAAATAATTTCCCTATTGTTTCTTATACACTCGATTATAAATGTAGATTTTATTGGTAAGAATAAAGATTCTTTAAAAACAGGTATTTTTGTAAAATTTACCCCAAAAAATTTACAAGCAAAAACACTCGGGCAACTTATTCTGTATTTGGAAATCTTTCTTAATAACAGGAAATTTATAGAAAAATTAAATAAATTTAATATATTGCGCAATAAAATAACCCATAGTATTTTTTATCGTTATCAAAGATTTTCCGATGTACATAAGGAATCAGAAAATGCCATTGCACAAGGAGGAGAAATTTTAGATCAGTTTAAAATTATTATTAAAGATATTATCAAATCATCCAAGAACAATATGATTAAAGAAATTAAGGGAACGGATAAAATTAGTGATTCCAGAATTTTAATTAATGACAATTTTAAAGAGTTGGAAGAAAGATTAAAAAAGATAGAGAAAAAGTTAAAAATCAAAACGAAAAACGGGAACAACCACGATTAATTTTTAAAATCGTGAAAACCCCCCGCGCATCCCCGCGGGGGTTTTTTGTATTTGCGTTAAAACAGAAAATGTGGTACTACATAGACAACTATGGCAAATACACGCAATAGAATAACTACCGCACAGAAACAACTCGCCGATTTGGAAAAACGCGTCAGCGTCTTACAGCAATTGACGGATAAAGCAGACGGTAGGTTTCAAGACATAGAGGCGTGGCGCAATGAGGCGCGGCAACTTAAAAGTGAGATTGACGGCATTAAACAGCAAACCGACTTGCTGTTTTCTGATATACAGCAGAAGAAAGAAAGCACCGCAAAAATGGAAAGTTCAATTGAAGGATTAGTAGAGGAGGCGGAAGAAAGCAAGGAAACATTTAATGAACACAGTGAAAATCTTACAAAAATAGAAGGGAAAATAAAAAAGTTTGAAACAGAGATAATAGACCAACTCGGACGCGCTGGGTCTGGAGCCCTTGCGCTTGCTTTTGCAGAACGACAAGGAGAAGTAGAAAAAGAACTCAAAAGATGGCGCAACATTCTATTTGGTACTACTGCGGCGCTTATTTTGGTTGCGTTTGCTCTTTTCAAGCATCTCTCTAGCGCAGAAGAGATAGACTTACAATTTTTTCTCAAGATGACCATATCGCTCCCTTTTATTTATGCGGAGTGGTTTGCTAGTAGACAGTATACAAAAGAACGTTTTATCGTGGAGCGTTATGCATTCAAGGCGGCACAGGCAAAGTCTCTTGCAGCATTTAGCAAGACCGTAAAAGAAATAGATGTAACCGATGAAGGGCAAGCGAGGGCACAGGAGTTTGTTATTTCTTCTGTTGATAAAATATATGTCGCGCCAAAACTTAACGATGAAGACGAGAGCGGTTTGATATTGGAAAAGGCATTGAAAATAGCGAAAGATCTCATAAAGTGAGTGAGAATGTGAAAACGGGGACAGTCACGATTGTTTTCTAAAAAATGTGGTGTAATTGAAAAATTTAGGTTTAGACCTCAATTTTTTGTGAGAAAATAAAAACCCCGAACGAGAGCAATCTCGTTCGGGGGTGGGGGGGTTAGATTGTTGTTGGTTACGCGAAGCGCGGGTCGTAGCCGTTTTGCGCTTCTTCCAGCGCGGCGACTCCATCGCGGAATCCGAGCGCGTAAGATTGGTTTTCCGGAAACGCTTCCGCGTTTCCGCTCCTCCCGTCTTGGCGTCCGGCGCGATACATGTTTCTTTCCGGCGAGTTTTCCGGAAAATTACTCGGGCATCCCGCGGCGTGCCCGCCGAGGTAGTACCCGCACCACGTACATTGCGACATTGCCTTCTCCTTCTGCTGTGAACAGAAGAAGGGGCAATGTTTATTGCGATTCTCCTTCTATTCAGTTAACAAGACCTCAATAATATCAGTAGTATTCTTATTTGTCAAGCAGTTTTCATTAGCCCAGCCCCGCCGAGTCAGACGCGGCGGGGATTGTTTGATATAATGAATGCATAATAAAAATGCGGACCGGACCGAAAAATAAAAAATTGGTGGTGGCGGAGGTCTCGCTCATCGTCGCGTCCGTCTTTATCTTTCGCGGGTTGTGGACGCTCCTTGACCGCACCCCTTTCATGAACGGCGACACGGCGCTCTGGGCGTCGCTCATCATCGGCATCGCGGCGTCAATCCCTGCGCTCCGTTACATCATCAAAAACTCCTAGTTTTTTCCACCCCCTCAAATCTCAAGGCCAGTCCTTGCCCCCGTTTATCCACACTATACGCACCGCAAGGCCTGGCCTTGCGGTTGGTTATTCACAGGCAGAAACAAAAAGCCCCTGAACGAGAGCAAGCTCGTTCGGGGGCTAGTTTTAGCGGATTAGAGAGGAACGTGACAATTGTCTAGGACGAGCGTCTTCACGAAGAGTGGGTTGTACA
>CAYZKP010000101.1:0-941 GCA_964479245.1 uncultured Candidatus Saccharibacteria bacterium
AAATATGGTCCGTTTACGCTTGCAACAGTACGGCCCGAAACAAAATTTGGCGACACTGCCGTTGCGGTTAATCCGAATGATGCACGATACAAACAATGGATTGGAAAAACTATAGAGTTTGAAGGATTAATTGGGTCCGTAAAATTGCAAGTCATCGCTGATGAATATGTTGATCCAGCGTTTGGAACTGGAGTTGTAAAAATTACTCCTGCCCACGATCCAAATGACTTTGAAGTAGGAAAGCGGCACAATCTTCCAGTTGTTGAGGTTATTGACCAATACGGAAAATTAAACGAGAAATGCGGAAAATACGCGGGACTTAAGGTTGAGGAGGCGCGAAAAAAAATTGTTGAAGACTTACAGAGCGCGGGGCTTATTGAAAAAATTGACCCGTTGTACAAACATGCGGTAAAAAAATGCTACAAATGCGGACGAGTGCTTGAACCGCGCATTCTCCCTCAGTGGTTTATAAAAATGAAACCGCTTGCGGAACCTGCCATACGCGCGATAGAAAATGGTGATATTACTTTTTATCCAGAACACTACAAAAAAATTGTTTTACATTGGCTCAACAATATTGAAGACTGGAATGTGTCACGGCAGATCGTATGGGGAATTCCTATCCCGGTGTGGTATCACGAGCCAAAGTGCATCCCAAAACCTGGACGTGAACATGAAATGGAGAAATGTAAAAACATAATAATTTCAAAAAATGCGCCCACGTGCGAGTTTTGCGATGCTCAATATATTAAAGACCCTGATACATTTGATACATGGTTCTCTTCTGGACAGTGGCCGTTTGCAACACTCGGATATCCGGACAAAAAAGACTTTAAGAAATTTTATCCAACACAGGTAATGGAAACTGCCGGAGAAATTATTTTCTTCGGGGTTACTCGCATGATTATGATGGGACTTTATAGGACAAAAAAACTCCCCTT
>CAYZKP010000101.1:951-2886 GCA_964479245.1 uncultured Candidatus Saccharibacteria bacterium
GCAAAGGACGGACAAAAAATGAGTAAGAGCAAGGGCAATGTGATAAGTCCGCTTGTACTTTCAGATAAATACGGCACTGACGCGCTCCGTATGGGGCTCATTATCGGGAATACCCCCGGCACGACAACGACTCTTTATGAAGAGAAAATAAATGCGTATAAATTATTTTCTAACAAACTCTGGAATATAACCCGCTTCGTTCTTCAAAATACGGAGAATTTCAGCGCGAGTTCAAAAGCAAAATTTACAAAACGTGATGAAAAACGATTTAAAGAATTACAAACTCTCGTTCATGAGGTTACAGAAGAAATTGAGAACTATCGTTTTTATTTAGCGGGAGAAAAATTGTACCACTATGTGTGGCATATATTCGCAGATGTACTACTTGAGGAAAGCAAGCCAATTTTAAGCGGGAATAATCTTGCAGAAAAAAAGTCCCGACAAAAACTTCTTCTAGAAATAGAATTCACGGTTATAAAATTGCTGCACCCCTTCATGCCGTTTATCACAGAAGAAATTTGGTCACTTTTGCCGCACGAGACAAAGAATTTATTGATGATTGAACAGTGGCCCACCCATTAAGAAGATAGAAAATAGAAGGTGACATATAGAAAATTAATTAAAAACCACTCCCTATCCTCTATTTACTAAAAACTACAATATATGTTTTTCTCTTTTCTTGATCCGCTTACACTTTTATTTGCTTTTTTGGGCGGCGTTATACCGGCACTCGTGTGGTTGTGGTTTTGGCTGACCGAAGATTCAATGCACCCCGAACCGCGCAAAATGATACTGTTTACCTTTATCGCCGGTATGGCGGCAGTGCCTCTTGCATTTTTCGCAGAAAAAATATCTTTTGCGCTTATCGGCTCCGGGTTTCTTATCATTCTCGTATGGGCGGCAATTGAGGAGATATTAAAATATCTCGGGGCATACGTTGTCGTGTTTCGCGGCGTGTGTCTCAATAAAAGTAGGTGCGTTGACGAGCCGCTTGATCCCCTCGTGTACATGATTACCGTCGCGCTTGGTTTTTCAGCATTAGAAAATACGCTATTTTTGATCAATCCCTTCTTAAACGGAGACGCGATTTCTGGGATTTTAACTGGTAATTTGCGCTTTATCGGGGCAACCCTTTTACACGTTGTCGCAAGTGGCACTATTGGTTTTTTTAAGGGTTTTTCATTCTATAAAAGTTCCGCCCTTAAAAGATGGTATTTCTTCTTGGGGATAACTGCGGCTATCGCATTGCATGCGCTTTTTAACTTTTCTATAATAATAAGTAAGGGAGAAAATATCTTTTTTATCTTTGGAGTATTGTGGCTGTTTGTCGGAGGGCTTCTCTTGGCGTTTGAACGGGTAAAGAGAGTCAAACCACGTATATAATTTTACACGCATGCAAATATTTGGAGCAAAAAAAAACTTTTTTGACAAAATCGCTACCATTGTCAATCAAGATGGAAGCGAAGAGACGCGAGATGTCGCGGTTGAAGATCGCGGAGGAAATACTCGAACCGTGGGAGAGTGGATGGAAGAAGAAGCAAGCGAGGGACAGCTCATGGTTGATATGTACCAAAATCCAAATGAAATAGTGATTCAAACCATGGTCGCAGGAGTGCGACCAGAGGACCTGAGTGTTTCAATCGGCAGAGATATGGTAACCGTAAAAGGGCGCCGTGAAGCGCAAAAAAATGTAAACGACGAGGATTTCTTTTACAAAGAATTATATTGGGGAACATTTTCGCGTACAATTCTTCTGCCACACGAAATTGATGTTGACCACGCGGAAGCATTTGAAAAAAACGGCCTATTGACGCTTACGCTTCCTAAAATTGATAAAGCTCGCCAGACAAAACTCAAAATAAAATCTCACTAACAAAATCGCCAAGCTAAGCTTGGCGATTTTGTATTTTGCTGTTTTTGCTATATATTCAAAGA
>CAYZKP010000102.1:0-2886 GCA_964479245.1 uncultured Candidatus Saccharibacteria bacterium
AATCCGCGTTCCCGTCCGCTTTTTTCACTTCAACGGTAATAAGCCGCGAGAGTTTCCCAAACTCGCGGCTCTTTTTTGCATCCACAGCCCCTTTTTTATTTTTTATCTGTGACCATTTGTTGTGTCCGGACATGTCAACAAAGTACTCCACTTATCTGACTAAATCAAACCCCTTTTAATGATAAAATCGTCTCTCGAGTTATCCCCAGTTTGGGGATAACTCGAGAGACGGGACTTTTTGGAAAGATATAATTAAAGCAAGAGAAGTAAATTTGTTGTATGCCACAAGTATATTTAGAGACAATATTAAATATAAGTAATCGATACTTTAAACAATTTTTTGGGGAAAAAAGATACAAACAATTTTTGGAAAAAAGTAAGTTTCTTTATAAAATTTCAGATAGAGAAATTGTTGTTAAAAAATTTTCTGAAATCTATATGCAATTTGTTAAAGAAGATTATCAAGCGTCTTATGCAAACATTAATTGGGGGCTGAACAATTTTATAGAAAAAAAAGAGGATGGAATAAAAATCATTTGGGGTGATTGCCGTCAAGCTCTTCAAGGCATGAAACCGGAATCTATTCATGCAATGGTAACCTCCCCGCCTTACTATAACGCAAGAGAATATTCCAGATGGGATAATCTCAATGATTACCTAGAAGATATGCGGCTCATAATCCGAGAGTCATATCGTGTTTTGGACAATCACCGTGTGTTTGTTTTTAATGTAGGGGATATTTTTGATAACGACAATTTGACAACGAGAGCAGTATGGGGTAAAAGGAGATTGCCACTGGGTGCTTATTTTGTAAAAATTTTCGAGGAGGAAGGATTTACTTTTACTGATGATTTTATTTGGGACAAAGGAGAAGTTCAGAGTGAAAGGCATAAAAATGGGAATAAACCATATCCATTTTATCAATATCCAGCGAATTGCTATGAACATCTCTTTGTTTTTCATAAACATCGTTTAGATAAAACGCGCTACCCCTGCCCAGTTTGCGGTACCCTCAAGGTAAATGGTAATACGCAATCAGGAATAGGAACACAAAGCTGGGAATGCAAAAATGCAGGATGTTTTGAGCGGAGCAAGAGCAATAGAGGGAAGCGATTTTCTCTTAAAACGATTATGACGCAATCACGACAGTGCGTTGAACACGAGATACCGAAAGAGTTTGTCGCATGTTGGAGACGAGACCTTGTAAAATTTCCTCCGGTAATTAAGATAAACAGTAGAGGAGAAAATATTTTGGGACACACAGCCCCATATCCAGAAAACATCCCGGAGCTTGCAATCAAATTTTTTTCCTATAAAAACGAACGAATCCTAGACCCTTTTGCTGGTAGTTTTACCTCTGCGATAGTTGCCAAAAAACTTGGACGCATTGGGATTGGTATTGAGATCAACAAAACAGAATTTCGGGAGGCCATCCTGAGAAATCTCCAAAAACATTTTACCACTAGTTTTTTTCAGAAAAAAAACTCTATAACCGAATATGACCTCACCGACATCAAGGCAACAAAAAAAGACAACAACGGACTTGAACCCTAAGCACTTTTCGCGTTATGGGGAATTTTTGACATCATTCGAGCTTTCAAAACACGGATGGAATGTATACGAACCAGTATATGACGAGTATATTGATTTTATTATACACAAACATGTTTGCGGCAACTGCGGAAAAAAATGGGAACTAACCCCAGCCCTTGTTTGTAAAAAATGCGGAAAGGATTTTTCTAAAACACAGAAAAACAATATTATTGCACAAAAAATCTGTTTACGGTGTCGTGAAAAAATGATTGGCAACAAAACCCACTGTGTTGTTTGTAGGGGGGTTGACTTAAGGAATCGCCCCACATGTGATAAGTGTGGAGGTGAGGTTGAGATGCAATTCCATAAATGTGGGTGTGGAGGAAAAAGATATGACACCAATTTTCGTACCATCCAAGTCAAAAGCTCAAGGATTGAATCCAAGGATGGAAAGTCAAAAAAGACATATGCCGTCGATATGAAACCTAGGGATCTTATCGAAAATGATTACCATTTTTACGTCTGGTGTCTAGTTGACAGCAAAGACAAACCAAACTTTCTTGTAATGTCAGTGAAGGACTTTAAGCGTGTTCTTGGAGACGCAATTAAAGGCATTTCTTTTTTTAAAGACCAAGACCGGCAGCATTTTAGTTCTGTGAATTTGGGGAAATGGAAAGAATTCGAAAATCGTTTCGATAAACTAGAAAAATTATTCTCCCCAACCCAATTGATGTCTAGGTCTCGACTTACTCCGTAAGGGAACACCGCACAGGTGGCTAACCCACACACGAAGAATGTGTAACCCCACCCCGCCAGCCCAACGATGGCGATGCGTGTTGTGTGGATAGGTGGTTTTTGATACGATTATTTTTATGTCTCACAAGATTGCGAAAAAAATGGTTGCGGTGCCGCGGCGTATATTTGAGTCACTCCATGATGCCTATGAGAAATTAGGGGAGTTTTCGCATGAATTTGAAGATTTTTCATTGAGCCGTGACGAGAATTTCCTGAAGAAAATGCGGGAAAGCAGACAACAACACAAAGCGGGGGAAACGCGCGATTTTTCCATCCTAAAGAAAAAGTATCGTGGCTAATGTCCGTTACACAGATTCTTTTGAAAAAGACCTCGTGCGTCTTGACGCTTCTATCGCGCAGAGAATCATAGAAAAAATAGAACATCTTGCCCAAAACCCCGCGCTTGGTCAGCCGGTAAGTTATCTTCCAAAAGATTTGGCCGGTCTTAAAAAGTATCGCGTTGGGGATTGGCGAGTTTTGTTTTGGCTTGATGCACAAAAAGACGAGATTGTTCTTTACGGAATTGACCACCGCAGTAAAATATACAAACGATTTTCC
>CAYZKP010000103.1:0-2872 GCA_964479245.1 uncultured Candidatus Saccharibacteria bacterium
TGGTTGCGCGCCCGAGAGCGGAAATTTCTTTCCATTCTTCGCAACTACTATGCTCCACGGGGTTCCGTTGCCGCCTGTGGCTTGTGCGTTCTGTACGTCGTCTTCTATGTGTTTTGCGTATTTTCCGCTCGAAAGACATGTGTTGAATTTGTTTATACCAAGCCCGACATATTGAGCGATTTTGGGAAGCTCTGCGGGGTCAAGATTGTTATTTGAGGGCGTAACTTCAAAGAGACGATCAACGTATGCCCAGAATTTATCGCTTCCGCCAAATTCGTTGGCGCATTCTGTTGCGGCTGCTTCGTTTCGCGCCTTTGGATGAAGCTGGTCAAGCGGAAAGTGACGATACACCCATGCTACTTTTCCATTTTTGCCGTATTCGTTCATCACTTGTTGCATGGTGGAGTGGAAACGTTTGCAAAACGGACATTCCGGATCGGAATACTCAACAATTTTCACTGGCGCGCTGGGATTACCACGAATGTGATCCGTGCTTGTAATGGGAGATAATTTTTCAAGCCCGCCCGTATTCTCTGCGGCCACTTGCGGTTGTGGTGCTGTGATAGTTCTATCTCCACGGGCACTGAAATACACCGCTCCGGCAATAAGTGCTCCGGCGATAACGATTGCAACTGGCACTGCGAGATTATTTTTTTGTATTGTTTGTGTTGTTTGTTGTGCGTCTTCTTGTTCCATAAATTTAGAAATGATTTAATAATAAAAAGCCAGCGGTGCGAGTCCGCGTGCATGTAAAACACGCCAACTCAACGCTAGCCGATGTAGAACGAATAGATTTTCGGTTGGATTATGCCGCGCGCCAAAGCTCGTTTTATGGGATCAATTATATCCAGTGTTGCATAAGCTCTTGCTGCCAAACTTCTCATGACTTCCGGCGCGCGCGGCCAAACGTTTCTATATGTAGCAAAAACAAAGAAAAGCAATAAAGCCAGAAGAAGTAAACCAAAAGTTTTTTGCGGAATGACATTCAAGAAATGTTGCCATGCGGAAATATGGCTTTGCGTGTCAGTACCACAAAGAGCCATCTGACTTCCATAGACAGCACAGTTGCCCGAAGATTCGTCCATACTCATCGCATTTACGCTCCACAGACAAAAAATGCTTATCGCGAGAAAGGAAAAAAGCACGAGGAATGCAACATTTCTTGAATGGAAAACTAGCATCATAAATCTACTTTATCACTTTTCGCGCAATCAAACAACGCGAGGGCGCGACGGAAAGGAAGGTATATGTTTCCGTTCAGCAACTCTTTACTAAAATAGGACCGCACGTGGTTATATAAATACACTACATTGGAAAGTTAAACCTTAAATAAAAAACGGGTGGATAGCGGATATCCACACGTTTTTACAATAATTTATATTCCAATTTTCACCAAAACAGATATTCTTTTGTAAGAGATTTTTCAACATTTTTTTCGCTTCAAAAGAAAAATCTGGATGAAGAACTATATTCAATAAAACTTTTTCATTCGCCTCATAACAATTTTCATAAAAATGCAAACACCCTATGATTTTATTGTCAACTTCAGCAATAAGAATCGTGTCCGGGAAACCCGTACTAACCCTTTTACATTCCCCAATCGTTGTATAATATTTATCAAAAAATTCTTCTAAATTTTTGGGGTTCGTTTCTGCAACCCGGTACATCTTTTTAAGATATTCTGTATCAGACCATCTTACCTCTCGTATAATCATTACTGCCTCCTACACAAATTTGCGGTAGAACTATTCATTTGTTATCCTAAAACATATGGCCGAATCCTACAACGCAACACCCCGGCAGGGAGAGACCATTTTTTGGGTTGAGACAGACGCGATAAAACCCAACCCCTACCAACCGCGGCGGGAATTTGACGAACAAAAATTAAAAGAGCTTGCTGACTCAATACGGGCATACGGCATCCTGCAGCCGCTTGTGGTTGCTCGGCGCGAATTAGAGGTGCCAAGCGGAACACAGGTGGAATACGAGCTCATCGCGGGCGAACGCCGACTTCGGGCCGCGAAACTCGCAAATATCGCGCAAGTCCCGGTCATCATCAGACAGGAACCGCCGGACCAAGTAAAACTTGAATTAGCACTCATAGAAAATGTCCAACGAGAGGACTTAGGACCGCTTGAACGCGCTGAAGCATTTAAGCAGTTGGTGGAACAATTCCGCTTAAAACAGCGTGAGATTGCCGACCGCATCGGAAAATCCCGGGAATTTATCGCAAATTCAATCCGGCTGTTATCGCTCCCGGACTATATAAAAACGGCGCTTCGCGAAAGAAAAATAAACGAAGGGCACACTCGTCCGCTTTTAATGCTCTCTGACCGGCCGGAAGAACAAAATAATCTTTTGCAGGAAATTATCATTAAAAAATTAAATGTGCGCGAAAGCGAAAAGCTTGCGCGCCATATCGCATATGATCGTGCGCGCAAAAAAGAAAATACACCCGATTCAGAGACCCGAGAATTTGAAACAAAGCTTTCCAATGCGTTAGGTACGCGCGTCTCAATTGAACGGAAAGGACCGGGAGGGCGCATATCCATTGATTTTTTCTCGCCCGAAGATCTTCATATTCTCCTTACAAAAGTGAGCACGCATCCAAAAGATATTCCTGAGCCGCCTCCGCCAGCTGGCGGATCAGAGCCCCCTCCACCCTTGAAAGAAGACCCTCTTCTTTCAGAAGACGAACTTCTCTCAAACGACACAACCAAAAGCAACGCGACAGAAGACGATATCAAACATTTTACAATATAAAAAGCTGCATAACTATAAATTACGAAACTTTGATTGGCATATGTTTTGCGAGGCCTTACGGAGCCCGACGGGGCGAGTCAGAGCAAATTTTCAGCAGAAAATTATGCGT
>CAYZKP010000104.1:0-2839 GCA_964479245.1 uncultured Candidatus Saccharibacteria bacterium
TCTTCGTTATGCTTACCGATAATAGAAAGTTCCCAATTTTTTGGCAATAGTTTTGGAATAATAATTTTGGGTACTATGTTCTTCAGTGTTTGATTTCGTACGATATATCGTATGATTTCTCTCGGAGCAATTAAGTAATCGCTTTTTGTCTGATATTTGAAAATTGCCGATTTATCTAAAAAATATTTTCGTACACTGCCTTTATAATAATTCATGTGGTCCATCATGAAATTAGTAAACACAGAAATATGCGGAGATATTTTTTCGTCGCGAAATCCTTGCAGTTGCCACGAGTCAAGTTCAAGCACAATGTGGTCCCCTTTTTTAATTTTTGGCAATAGCGCAAGCGTTGAAACTCCGCGAACATTTCCACCGAGAAATACTTTTTTGCCCGCCGTACGCGCTATTTCATAAATTAAGTGTGCAACTGTTGATTTGCCGCGAGTGCCCGTGACGCCGATAACAGTAACTCCTTCGGGCAAGAGTTTTACAAAAAGAGCGGTACTCATGGTAACTTTGATTTTATTTTTCCGCGCCTCTTTAATATATGGAGACTCAAGCGGGACACCAGCCGCCTTTATAATCAAATCTCGGTTTTTGAAATCTGCCATACGATGCTTCCCAAGTGTATAGGTGATATTTTTATACTTTTTGAGCGCGCGCAAAGACTCTGAAAGTTCTTTCGGCGTTTTAAGGTCGGTGACAATAAGCTCCGCCCCACACTTCGCCAAAAATGCCGCATCCCCCACGCCACGCCCCAAAACACCGAGCCCCATGAGGGTTATTTTTTTATTTTTAAAATATGTCTTATATTCATGCATGTGCGTAGTTTCATTGTATGGAAAGTGGAACATAATGACAACACAATTCTCGTTTACGCAACTCTTGCGAAACAAATCTTTTTGCTATCGTGATTTATAGAATCTGTTACATGAAGTGACACATGCCGATCCGACCGCTTATTTTCCCGAATATGCATATATGTTGCTTAAAAGATTTTCCCGCGGCACATTTTTTTACCACAATACATGCGGGAAATATGTCGTGGCGGCTAGAACGAAAACTGCTTGAAGACCAGCATGCGCATGAGCAAAAAATTACACACGACGTTGAGCGAATCAAGAAAAGAAACAACAGGGTGTTACGGCTATTTGCTATTGATCCACGAAGCAGTTTTGGAATACTGCCAGACCATAATGATAAAATTATCTGTGTTACAGGAAAAGAAACAATGAAAGAATTACTGTGTGACGGACTTTTAACTACCGCTACCGACACGGTTCTCATCTTGCGTCCTGCGGACTGCCTCCCCATACTCATGACAACGCACGACCAGAGGTTTATCGGACTCATACATGCGGGATGGCGCGGAATAGATCAAGAAATCGCACGAAAAGCAATACAGCGCGTGCTCGCCGAATATGCAGTCCCTGCCTGTACCATACAAGTTCTGATTGGCCCGTCAATTCATCGCTGTTGTTACAATAATGAAAAACTCGCGGAAAGACTTAAACACGACTCACGATGGATTCAATTTATTGATGAGGGACCGCTCGGGGTTCGCATTAATCTTCTAGGATTTGCGTGTAAACAGTTATGCGATGCCGGCGTAACGAAAGAACACATATCAGTTGCGGCATCGTGTACCTGTTGTGCGACGCAGAAAAACGGCATTCGACACGAACCCGCGTTTTTTTCTCACCATAGAGCATTAAAAAACAGTGCCGAAAAAGAAGGAAGATTTTTAGCGGTTATCGCATTTTAACAAGAAAAGCCGCCAAGCTAAGCTTGGCGGCTTTTTTCTTATCGTTTAAACGGAGGATACCGATCAGGGTCAATCGTTCGGATAAAGCACGACTCTCCCATATCATGAAGCCAATTTTCTTCCGGTATTGGATAATATCCTTCTCCGGCAGATGCTGGCATCGGCTTTCGCGCAAGAGGAATAGCAGTTTGGTCTTCTTTGTTTGCTGTTTTAAATATTGCGCACAATTTAAATTCACGAGCACTAACGATTGAATATTCGTATGGCTCGCCAGTTTCTGGATCTTTTGGAGGAATAAAACCACGAATATCATCACGCAAATCTTCAAGTGAGACGGGCAGCGTTTGTTTTGTTTGCCAAAAATTTACAATTTCATATTGCACTGTTTGTAAATTTTGAATACGCCGTTCGTCAAAACGCTTCATTCGCTCCGCAAATGGAGATCCGGCAACGAAAAAGCCAAATATTATAAACGCCGCCGCAACGAACAAAACGCCGCGTACAAACCATTTCATTATTTTGTGTGAAGAAGCAAGAATATCCTTTTTGATATTCCATGCGTAATAGAGAAACACCGATCCCGCAATCGCAAGAACGGCAATAACCTTAAGCACGAATTGCGCCGTCAGGTCTCCGTTCAAAAATCTAAAGATAAGCGTAACGAGGTCGCCGATAATCACAACCGCGGCAATGCACAATGTAAGATACAAAAGCCACTTGCGAATGCGTAGCTCTTTTTTCTCCGGATTTCTTTTCAGATCTTTTTGTAGATACGCAGTAAGCCATACGTAGACAGGAAATACTATGACAAGTATCGCAAGCGGCCATTTAAGCGCGCCGACTCCAAATCGTCCATAATTGTACTGGAGCACGTCAGGAATATAAATCTCAATCAGACTAAACAAAAGCGCTCCAAATGAAACAACAGAAACATACAGGCCGATCATGGCCAATATGTGTCCGAAAAAGTCCCTTGGCCTTGTTTTTTTTGTGTGTTCCATGCGTTTCTTAAAGATACCACGTTTCTTTCGTATCTTCAACATTTTCACCAGGTGTAACCTTGATGAGTTTTCA
>CAYZKP010000105.1:0-2791 GCA_964479245.1 uncultured Candidatus Saccharibacteria bacterium
CGTGGCAGTGGCGTTTGATCTTTTTTCAATACTGGATATGGCGATTGCTCCCAAAACGGTAGTATATGTCCCGCCTAATGTTGTGATTGAACTGCCAGCGGGGTTCATGCTTTTAATTGCGGCGCGCAGCTCTCTTCACAAAAAAGGACTCATGCTTGCAAACAGCGTCACAATAGGTGATAGGGATTTTTGTGGGGATGATGATGAATATCGCGCGGTTTTATATAATTTTACTGACACGGAAACCAATGTATCCCGCGGCGAGAGAATAGTGCAGGGTATTTTAAAACCATACGAAACGGCCGATTGGGAAGAAACAGGCAGTATGGGCAATCCGTCTCGTGGCGGTTTTGGTACAACGGGGCAAAAAGGATAATTACTCCAATCCGGAATTTTCACAATTTGATTTTGCTCTAGCAGATCTGCCGTTAATAGAAAAAATTTTAGCATCTTTATAAAACATGAACTCAATTTGTATCTTTGGAGACAGCACTGCGTGGGGTGCATGGGATATGGAAAAGGGCGGCTGGGTAAATCGCCTGTGGCTTTATACTGGTGAAAAAACTGACAGTGGGTGCCACATTTATAATTTAAGTATTTCTGGAGGCACAACAGAAACAATACTTGAAAGATTTGAATCCGAAGCAAAGATACGAGAAGCTGATGGCCTAATTTTTCAATCGGGCGGAAATGATTCTTATTTAAAAGGTAAGAATGGTCCCAACCAAATTCAAACAGAACAATTTAAGAAAAACATAGAAGAAATTATACGACGAGCAAAAAATATTACTTCAAATATAATTTTTATTGGATTTAAAAATGTTGATGAGACAAAAACAATGCCGGTGTCGTGGAAAGATATTTACTATGTCAACACAGAAATCCAAAAGTACGACGAGGTTATGAGAAATGTATGCCAAGAAAATAATATCCCATATTTAGATATTTTTGGTTTGCTCAACAATGGAGATTTTGCTGATGGACTTCACCCGAATTCAGTCGGTCATGAAAAAATCTTTGTTGCCGTAAAAAATTTTCTTGAGGAAAATAAATGGATTTAATATGCGGATACTTTTTAGAAGAAAATATGTCTCTGTTCAACTTTTTTCAAAAAAATACTAGAAATATTCTATGATCTGGTTTCAACTAACTAAGACGATAGACCGCTTCGGTTGTGTTGGAAAATTGTTTTTTTAACTGTTGTTGCATTCCGCAATAACATATATGCTTAAAGGATGGATATATACGCACTTCTTATTATCTCTCATGTGTTCGGAGCAGTACTTGGAGTTGGCGGAGCGACGTTTGCCGAAATTTTCATTCTCAAAGCATTGCGTGACGGCGTGATAGACCCAATGGAGGGTGAATGGTTACGAAGTGTGTATTGGGTTCTTCGGACGGGCCTTGCTATTTCTATCTTTTCCGGTTTTGGTTTTCTTTTGCTTTATCGACTCACGGGAGAAGAAGAAAAATTACTGGATCCAAAGTTGTGGGCCAAGATGACTATCATTATTATCCTGCTCTTGAATGCAATTTTTCTTACTGCCAGAAAAATCCCGCTATGGCTTGGGTCCTCACTTTCTTTTACTTCGTGGTATGCGGCGTTCATTTTGGGAGCATGGCGTGATATGCCACATTATTCATATACCAGTATCATGTCTTTCTATTTTATTGCTTTTATAGCAGTTGCGGTCGTTCTCCACGCTATTAGAAAACGCGTGATCAAACAAACATGACACCACTTTTTGCCGCAACGCTCATCTTGCATGTTCTTGCCGGACTCATTGGTCTTGGCGCTTCATACGGAATACTTATCGTGCTTTTCAAGCGTGTTACTCCGCTTACCTTTTTGCGATGGGCTTCTTTTGTCGCTCTAATCTCATACATTTTTTCGTGGATTACCGGCGGATACTATTATGTCCTGCGTTACGGAGCTGAGGTAAAGCCGATTATTTTAAGCGGCGCATACCCTTGGGCGCATACTTTTGGCATGGAAACGAAAGAGCACATTTTTCTTTTCATCCCGATACTTGCCGCAGTAATCACTCTTATCGCTTGGATTTATGGCAAAGAACTTTCCACTGACCAAGTATTGCGGCAAGGGTTTATAGCGGTTGTATCGTTAGTAGTTATTATTGGAACAACTACCGCGCTTCTGGGTATTCTTGTTTCAGGAGCCTCGCGTTAATATACATACAGAACCAATGAACAAATATTACACATTCGTTCGGGGGTTTATCATAAGCGCGACGTTGACAGCAATATTTTTAGTGGCTCTTACGATCACGGCAGAACTGTATGCTCCTCTCAAACTTTGGCTTAAAAATATTTTTTTTCATCACTGGATCGGCAAAAGTGTTCTCGTCGCGATTCTTTTTGTGGTTTTAGGATTTCCACTGTCGCATATCAAAAAAAATAGCTCTCTGGGTTTGGCGCTAAAGACCCTTGCGCTTGTGGCGGTGATTTCGGTTGTGGTGATTGTATTGTTTTTTGCTCTCGAATCTTATCTTGCAATTCGTTAAAATATTACATTATCATGACACACAAAAAAATTTTTATTTTACTCGGAAATCCTGACAAAGAAACATTCTCTGGCGCGCTTGCAGATGCGTACGAGCGTGGCGCGCGCGAAGGTGGTTGCGAGGTGCGTCGTTTAAATTTAGGCGAGCTTTCTTTTGACCCAATATTGCATAAAGGATACAAGGAAATCCAAAACTTGGAGCCAGATCTTCTCAAGGTTCAAGACAATGTACGCTGGGCAGATCATCTTGTTATTGTGTACCCTAACTGG
>CAYZKP010000106.1:0-2778 GCA_964479245.1 uncultured Candidatus Saccharibacteria bacterium
TTGCGACATTGTATTTATTGCTGTTCCGACTCCGACACGCAATAAAAAATTCGAAGACCACATAGTGCGCGATGTGGTGAAACTTGTGGGCAAGGGCAATAGCGCGGTTATTAAATCAACAATTATACCGGGGACGACGGAATCTATTCAAAAAGAAAACCCCGATATTTATATATTTCATTCACCGGAATTTTTAACAGAAAGCACCGCGGCAGAAGACGCAGCGCGTCCGTTTCGCAATATTATCGGTATTCCAAAAGATACGGAGGAATTTCGTCAAAAAGCTCGCGCGGTGTTAGACGTATTGCCGAAGGCACCGTTTGAACTTGTGTGCCGTGCAAAAGAAGCCGAGCTCATCAAATATGGTGGCAATAACTGGTTTTACTTTAAAGTTATTTATATAAATTTACTCCACGACCTTGCAGAAAAACTTGGCTGCGACTGGAAAGTTATTCGTGATTCAATGATAGCAGATCCACGAATTGGAACGTCCCACATGAATCCAATACACCAAAGCGGAGCCTTCGGGGGAGAAGCACAAAGGAAGTTACCGCTTTACGAGCTTCATATGGAGCCTGTCCACAAGGGTGGACGTGGCGCCGGAGGGCATTGTTTTATTAAAGATTTTGCCGCGTTTAGCGAAATCTATAAGAAAGAAGTTGACGACATGCTCGGAAATCTAGTTTTGGACGCTCTCAAAAATAAAAATATTGATTTATTAGTTTCAAGCAACAAAGATTTGGATTTACTCAAAGAAGTGTATGGAGACTTGCCTCTCGCATAGAGCGCACGGATTGGTGATATATTTAAAAAATGCGACTTCTTATCCTCACACAAAAGGTAGATGTAGCCGGTGACGTACTCGGCTTCTTCTATTCGTGGATTCTTGAATTTTCAAGACATTTTGAAAAAGTAACTGTTATCTGTTTGGAGGAAGGTGCGCACAATTTACCTAGCAATGTCTCGGTTTTTTCGCTTGGGAAAGAAACTGGTAAATCGCGGATAAAATATATTTGGCGTTTTCTTTATTTCATTTTTCGTGAGCGGAAAAATTACGACGTTGTATTCGTTCACATGAATCCTGAATACGTTGTTCTCGGGGGAATATTCTGGCGGCTTTTAAGAAAAAAAATTGGTCTTTGGTATGTGCATCGGCAAGTGAATCTCAAATTACGAATTGCGGAAAAACTTGCCCACGTTATTTTTAGCACCACAAAGGAAGCTTTTCGTTTGCAAAGCCGCAAAGTCCATTTTTTAGGGCACGGTGTTGATTTTACTTATTTTCATCGGAAACCCGAGACACTATCTCATATGACGATTTGCATACTCCACGTTGGCAGGATTACACCAATAAAAAACCTGGATATTTTAATTGAAGCTGCCGCTATCTTAAAAAACAATTGGGGTAACCCGTTCGACAAAACTCATGGCAAGCAATTTAAAATTATACTTGCTGGCGCGCCGTCTGCTCTTGGTGACAAAGAATATGAGAAGAGGCTTAAAGAGCTTGTACAGAGGCTCGGGCTCACAGACGAAATATCATTTGTCGGTAAGGTATCGTTTGCGCATATAGCAGAGCTTTATAAGGAAGCAGATATAAGCGTCAACTTAACTCCAACGGGCGGGATGGACAAGGCGGTTCTTGAAAGCATTGCCTCTGGCACTCCCGTTCTTTCAGCGAACAGGGCATTTAAAGAACTATTTGGAGAATATTCAAATTATCTTTTATACAATGAACGAGACCCGGCGGATGTTGCAGAAAAGTTAAGAGTAATTGGAACAAACGATAATTTACGGCGTATAATACAGGAATATCTTTATCAGAAGGTACGGAAAAATTTTAGTCTTGAAAATCTTGTCATGCGTATAATCACGCTATTTAAAAAATAATGAATTTTAACTATAAAATTGCAGTTATTACTCCATCCGAACGTGATGATTTTTATGTTGATACTGTTTTGGACGGACTTTCTGAATTGCAAAAAGAACATCCAGAACTCACGTTTCATTATCCAGATACGTATCCAGATTCAGATATTTCCATGTATCCGACCCCGAAGGGTTTTTCACGAAATGCGGCGCTCCCGAGAGAAAAACTTTTTTCTTTCGCACAAGACGCTGATCTGATTATTTTGGGATACGGGAAATATGGTATTGACTATGATTTTGTGGAGAAAATAGACGGATGGAAGAAAACAGTGTTCGTAGACGGTTCAGAGTTCGGGAAAAACAGATGGCGGGATCTTACCTTACAGCTTGAAGTTATCCGAGGAACATACGATGGTCCTGGTGCTCCGAACAAAAGAATGCAGAAGCTTTGTAGGGCGTACTTTAGGCGGGAAAAGCCGTATACAGACGGCATGATTCCATTTCCGCTTGGGATAGAGTCAAGATTTAGCAAACATTACAAACCAGACCAAAAAAAAGATATTGATTTTGTCTGCATGTTCGGGCAGGAGGAATTTCCGCTCACGAGAAAGTACGCTGGTGAGTTGGTGGAAAAATTTTGTAAGAAAAATGGCTTTACATATCACACAAAAAAAACGTACGTATTGCCGCTCATTAAAAAAGGCCCCTATTCGCAAGAAAAATATTTACAGTTATGGTCACGGGCGAAAGTCGGCATTTCAACTGGTGCCGCGGGATATGATTCACGCCGTTTCTGGGAGATTTTAGGTAATAATTGTCTTGCTATCGCAGAGCGATTTGACTTGTATGAGCCGGACAGCGACGCGATGAATTACAAAAGAATTTTTCAATACAATAATTTGTATGATT
>CAYZKP010000107.1:0-718 GCA_964479245.1 uncultured Candidatus Saccharibacteria bacterium
TGACGATGTTACTGACACGATTGCCGATATGGGATTTAACAAAAAATGCGAAGGGCGGGTGTTTAATGTAGGAAGCGATCACCCGGTAACGCTCAACGCTCTCGCATCCTTTGTTTTGCAGGAATTTTTTGGCGAGAACGTACCTAAGAAAGTCCTGCCGAAATATTTGCCGGCGCGCCCGCAGGAAGTAAAATTTGCGTACTGTACGCAAGATAATTTAAGAAAACTTACCGGATACTGCGCGAAGACATCGCTTGCGGAGGGAATCACAAAAAAGATAGCTTGGGCAAAATCTATCGGACCGCAGGCATTTCAGTATGTGGACTATCTTGACCTCTCAAACCACCTTACGCCGAAGACGTGGAAGCATAAGCTACTTTAGACAATGAAGATTGTATATATTACGAACGCCCGTTTTCCTACAAGGAAGGCGTATGGAGTTAATGTGATAAAAACATGCGAAGCTCTGGCGCGGCATGGCGCGGAGGTAACGCTTGTTGCGCCTTCGTACAAGAGAGACGCGGATAAAGACGGCATATCCTGCGAGAGTTCCAAAAAAGAATTCAAAACGTGCGCCATACGGACGAGCATTGACGGCGTTACATGGGGACGTCTCGGTTTTTGGATAAACCGACTAGTGTTTGCGTTGCGTGCGTTTTATACAGAGGATATAGGGAAAGCAGGTGAAAAAAAGATTCTCACTCGCGACGAATTGTCT
>CAYZKP010000107.1:728-2727 GCA_964479245.1 uncultured Candidatus Saccharibacteria bacterium
GAAAGCAACACAATGAGGATTTTTTCAAAATCATCGCTCTCGGATTTTGATTATGATGCATATTGGACAACCCGTGATGTAGAAATACGGAAAAAATTATTGGACAGGGAGCACATATTTTTTGATTGGATAAAGCCGGAAAGCCGGGTTTTAGATGTTGCCGTGGGGAATTCGCTACTGCCGCGCGTGCTTAAAGAACAGAAGCGGTGTTCTGTATCCGTGTTTGATATTTCAGAGCGCGTCTTGGAAAAACAAAAAGAGCAAGAAATTGATGGAGAGAGGGTTGACTTGAGAGACAACAATTTTGCCCTGCACAAAGAGTACGATTATGTTATTTTAAGCGAGATACTGGAGCACCTGCCGATGCCGGAAATAGTTATCAAGAAGGTTGCCCCGCATGCGAAGTTTCTGGTCATCTCTGTTCCCAATTCGGCATTCTACCGATTCCGTGCGCAAGTGGCGCTTGGCGGGCGGTTTATGAGACAATGGATAGCACATCCGTCCGAGCATCTGCGTTTCTGGAGCCATAAGGATTTTCTAGAGTGGCTTGACGCGCTCGGGTTTGGGGTGGTTGCGGCGCGAGCAACGAATGCACTTGACACCGGTCCTTCGAAATTCTACCGATCGTTACCGAATGTTTTCGGCCACCAGATGCTATATTTATGTCGCAAAAAATGAGCGAAAGCTCTGTGGAAAACTCTGCGCAAGGTTTAGCCTTTTCCCGACCCGATTTTTAAATCGGGTCTCCTTAAGGCAAAACCTTGCTTGAGTTTTCCACAGGATTCCGCAATTTCTCATTGATTTAACAAATTTTAACCCATTTAACCATGTCCACTAAAACACTTTTCTGGATAGGGCTTACGCTTCTTGTCATTGCGAGCATCAGTTATTTCAATATTCGTCGCGATGATGCCGTAAGTGATGCGGGGGCGGGGAACGATGCCATTACTATCGTCGGAGAAGAAAATAAAGAAGTTATAGCCGGGGGTAAGCCGACAGAGGGGGAATCTGATAAAACGACCTTGCTGATGCCGGGTAGCGGAGTTGAAGTAGGCAACAAACCAGTCCCAGATGCGCCTGCGCGAAAGGGCGGCGGAGCGAACATGTCTGTCCCGAACCTTGACCGCTCTGTGGTATTTGAGAGTGGTTATTCCATTGAGCAACGGGAAAAAATAGAAGGGCAGGTGAAAATACTTACAGATGCGCTCAAAATAGACCCCGATCGTTTTAATGAATGGACAGACCTCGGACTTCTCTTGAAGTCCTCAGGGGACTACGAAGGTGCGCGACAAGCGTGGGAGTATGCTGGCGCGATGCGACCAGAAAATTCACTCTCTTTTTCCAATCTCGGTGTTTTATATGGCTATTACCTGAATAAACCACTCAAAGCAGAGGCGAATCTTCTGCATGCCATAGAAAACGAGCCGCTCTTTCTCAATCACTATATGCGGCTTACCGATTTTTATCTTGAAGTGATGAAAAACAAAAACGCCGCGCTCGGTTTTCTTAACCGCTCTATCGCAAAATATCCGGAATGGGAGGACCTCAAAAAACTTAAAGAGGGTATTGCCAAACAATAAAGCAATAAGGTGTAGCCTTTTTAAATCTTTAAGGCTACACCTTATTATTGCGCTCCTTGAAAACTCTTCGGGAGTACGCCGCGAGGCAATAACAACAAGAAAAAAACACCTGTGAGCAGTATACTCAGAGGTGTTTTTTAATGAATTTAATTCACCTAACATTTAAAAATGAAACATAAAACTTGAAACATAAAACATTTAGATTGTTCCATGTTTCATGTTCCATGTTTTATGTTTTATGGGTCTTAACAATTTAGCAATAACAAAAAACACCCCGCAAGGGTGTTTTTTGTATGTTATCCACACCCATTTCTTTTCACGATTAGAAATGATGGGGTATAATTTCTCTAGGGAAGTGTGCATCTGCACTCGTTTGTTTTTGTTTGTGTCTTTTTGAGCAACTTTCGGAGAAATTATTT
>CAYZKP010000108.1:0-1716 GCA_964479245.1 uncultured Candidatus Saccharibacteria bacterium
AACCTCAAGTGTTACCACAAGCGTCACCGAAGATTTGGCGGTTGCGTTTAGTGGCTCTGGCGGCGGATCAGGACTTTCAAATGATGGTGAAGTGTTGAGCTTGGTGCAATATCTTGGCGGTTTTGCGACAACAACGCTTGATGAAGCCCCCGTGCTTTCCGACTGCAATAATAGTTGGTGCGCCGGAAGCGCAAGCTCAAATTATCTTTCAATGGAGCGGATAAGCGCGACCGCGGGGGGCACGCTTGCGTCAAATTGGTCATCAAATAACACGTTTACAAAAAATGGAACTGACGCAAACGGGACCGCGCTCAATGGGACGCCAAAAGCGCAAAACAGCGTCTCGCTTCTTTCGGTCGGTTATTATTGTGATCCGGAAACCACCAGTTTTACTGAAAACGGATATTATTCTCCCGCATCGTCAGCGTCGTGTACGTATCTTTCCTCTACATTTTCAGGGAATCGATATGGCGATATTTATCAGGGTTCTGTCGCAAGCTCAACGCTTAAAAGCGGACACTCACTTGGGACAAGCGCAACCAAAACTGAAACGGATTCATACACCGGAGCGGCGCAAGGAGATACTTATTTTGCTGCAATTTTTCAGGTACGTAGCGGCCCCGCCTACAACGACCTAGCTGAATTCAGAAGCTTTTTTGAAACCGGCGGAAACGCTCCGCCCCACTTAAATTACGGCGTCATCAACTGGATTTACGGCACAGCGCCATAACCATCAAGGTGTATCCTTGAGGTGGTTTATCCACAGAGTTATCCCCAGTTTTGTTTCGTCTCGAAAAAGGCAAGGATATACCTCGCGGCTCTCCATAGAAAAAACCAGTATGAAAAACTGGTTTTTTTACTCAAGAATAATTTTAGGGGTTCCCAATATGTTAAGCATTCGAGCTGTACACAGAGGGCTTAGATCCCGGCTTTCGCCCCCCTTTTTTATTTTTATGTCAGACATATTGATTATTTCCCATGCCCCATCCTTTTTTTGTCCATGTGCGACATTATTGAGAAATGAGGTTACAAATATATATTTGTCTGTTACTCTTTCACCGTCGGTATTTATATAAAACTCTTCTTTATTTTGCCACACATGCGCAATGCCATCGCGGAATAAACCAATGTGATCAAAGCGCGCCTCATACGCGGGAGTGCCATCGGGACGTATGTGGAATTCACGGTTATCCTTTTTTACAGCAGCAAATCCAGAAAAGAAATTGCTCGCCCAATCATATGTTTCCTCATACGCTGGATAACCGTCACCGCAGATATGAAAAAATCGAGTGCCGTATCTTACCGCGGTAAGACCGTTTTCCGGGCGGCCACTCACCCAATTGTATGTAGCAGTAAAATTAATTTCTCCATTAGGGTTACGGACAATCTTCATATGTTCTTTACCAAAGCTATTAAGGGGTATCCCATACAATATCAGCGCAAGTAATGTCAAAAAGATGGTGCCCAACCTTTTTATCTTCATTGTAGGCATGGCCAGAACCTGTTATCTTCTATTTCGCATAATAATTGAAAAAAATAATTATGCAAATTCATCCCGTTCTTTGCTGTCATGGTCAAGTAACGGGACTCATTGTACCGGTTCTCTCGTATTGCGTGAGTGAGCTGACTTGCGTCATCGTGTCTATTATATTTTTTCATGTAAGAAAAAACCGCCAGAGCAAAAACCGTGGCGGCCTGAAAATCTATCCTATTTTT
>CAYZKP010000108.1:1726-2707 GCA_964479245.1 uncultured Candidatus Saccharibacteria bacterium
CTATTTTTTCCCCTTGTCTGATACTAAGACAATGTTTTTAGGACCTGGGTCATCACACAGTACGGTTCCTACGGGGAACTCTTTTCTTTTTTTGGGATGAATTATTTCGGGCACGATTGTTTCTGGATCTCTTTTGGTCTTTCGTGCCAGATCGTCTATGGCGTCTTTTGCCACAGCGCGCTGCCCTTCATCGTGGACAGCAATCTTGCAGTGCGTATGCATATGACCGAGCATGTGGAGAATTCCGTCGTAGAGCTTGTCGAACATTGTTCTTCCTCTCGTGTTGTCGGTTAGGATAGAAGATAACAATTTAACATATTGAAAATATTTGTCAACCACTTTTAAAATACGACGCATGATAGAGTAAATATAGTATAGTGCGTTGTCTAACGGGGCCATGCCATGAAGCGCCGTTTGCGGACCGCTATTCTTTGCGCCGCCGCGGCGCTTCTCCTTGGAGCGTGTGCGGGCGAACCAAAATTTTATCACAGTAAAATATCTGATGAACCGCTTGAGCGCGAATTTGTGTATTACAGCCAAGTAAAGACTAGCAGCGACTCAACGATGGGTGTTATATACCACGTTAATGCTAAAGGAGACATAACCCCTCTGGCATCAAATGTTGACGAAGCGTTTTGGAAAAGATTTGTACTTGCGCTCACGGGAGTTGCGGGGCAAGTTGGCGCCGCGGCGATACACGGCATTTCATTTCCTCGGGCGCAAAGCACGGTGAGCGCTGTTGCATCTGGTAACACTACGACAAATACAAATACTGCGACCGGCGGCAAAGTGTGTACCGAATCTGGAGCGGGCGATCTCACGGGTTGTTAACTATGTTTTTTGAACCACTCAATTGTACGAGTGGTTTTGTTTATTTAATGGGCTATAATTTAAAAAGAAAACTGCGATATACGAGAGAATTATGTTGCACACCGAGAAGATTGCTACGATTATATGCGCTCTTGCACTTTTGTGGCCAAC
>CAYZKP010000109.1:0-2683 GCA_964479245.1 uncultured Candidatus Saccharibacteria bacterium
ACGGCAACAGGAATGCTTCCGACCGAAAGAAAGAAAAGCGCCGCGATATACCGCTTGAAACTGCCTGGGAAATTTCTAAATGATGCGCGCGAAATTACTCCGTCACGCGTTTTTTGCGCAAGGTCTGTGACAAAGAATATAGTAAGTACAGCACAGAGCCCTACAATAAACGCGGTGATAAAGACCGTGTTAAAGCCCCCGGGGTATGCTTTTAGAATTATGTATGCGATGAGCGGTCCCAAAATGCCGCCGAGAGTGTCAATCGCGCGATGGAAGCCAAACGCACGTCCAGTTTCGCCGTCCGACGTTGAAAGCGATATGATCGCATCGCGCGGACTGTCACGCAGACCCTTGCCGATGCGGTCCACGACTCGCAGTCCCGCAACAGGGAAGACATTTCCAACAATGAGGTACAGCGGACGCGTGAGCACAGAGAGCGAATATCCTAAAAAAAGAAATAGCCGGCGCTTTTGTATTTTGTCTGAAAGCCGTCCGGAGTAAATTTTAATAATATTTGCCGCCGCATCAGCTACTCCCTCAACAAATCCAAGCGCCCCCGCTCCCGTTTTTAAAACAGAAATGAAAAAAGCGGGCATGACCGAGAGCACCATTTCGGAGGAAAGATCGTTAAAAAAGCTCGTGAGCCCGAGCAGAAACACATTTTTAGATGGACGATATGCCATAGTATGTATGTGATTATATGTCTTTTTTCTTCTGCGGGCGAGTATGTTAAAAAAACAACCCGCGTATAACAGTGTTGTTGCCTGAAAAATTTAAAGCAGTTACCTAGCTAGAGAGTTATTGCCACACATGATAGCATCCGCGAACACAAACATGCAGTGCATCGTGATTTGAAGCATCTCCACACGTTTGTTAACCTGTCGCGCCATTTCTGCGAAGGTATGAATCAGGGTTTCTCCTGCGTGTATTGTTTTATGTCAATAAATTCCATAGGTAAAAAATATAGACAGATATTGACAAAAAGGTAATTTTATGCAACCTTAGTTTTAGACCTTTCTCTCACGACACGAAAGGGGTGCAGAATGAATCACCTTACGATTGGAGCCGTAGTGGCTGTGGTCGGAATTGCAGCTCTTGTCAGCTACAGATACGCCGAACCTCTTCTTGAAGAGTATTCACAAAAAACCACAAGCGATGCCTCAAAAACGGTTGGGACAGTGGTGCTTGCCGTCGATGATTGGGTGGGATATTTTCCTCTTTGTTCGCCTGAAATGAAAAAGCGAATGCGAAGCCGTGGCTATGGTATTAAGTGTGAAAACGATCAGGCAAATTATCCGGAACGAATGAAAAAACTTAAAGAAGGGAAAATTGACTTTGCTGTTGCAACGGTTGATTCATACCTGCTAAGCGGAGCTCCACTTAATTTCCCAGGATCAATCGTTGCGGTGATTGACGAATCAAAAGGCGGCGATGCTATCGTTGCCCGAAAAGATTTTGCTTCAAATATTGATGATTTAAAGAAACAGCAGGGATTTAAGGTTGCCTTTACCCCGGGTTCTCCGAGCGAACACCTTCTCCGAGCAGTCGGTGCGCACTTTGATGTTCCATTATTTCGTGAAGCGATCGGTTCCTGGCGCGTGGAGACGAGCGGATCCGAAGCAGCACTCAAGAAACTTTTAAATGGCGATGTACCTGTTGCGGTTTTGTGGGAGCCAAATGTTTCACGAGCTATTGCTGATCCAAAATTTGTAAAGATTTTAGGAACAGAGAACACAGATAAACTGATCGTTGACATCTTAATCGCGAATCGCGAATACCTAAAAGATCAACGTGCTGCTGTTGATCTGTTTCTTGCAAACATGTTCCGCACATTGAAATACTACAGAGACAATCCCGACATTCTTGCGCAACACATCATGGAAGAGACGAAGCTTAACAAAAGAGAAGTTGAAACAATGCTCAAAGGTGTTGCGTGGGCAAGTTTATATGAAAATGCAATCAAGTGGTTCGGAGTATCGGGTGGAAGTGGCGTCGGCGGCGAAGCTGTTGTTGCGACAATTGAAGGCACCCTTCTTATTCTTACCGCAAATAAAAATTTTGCGAACAATCCACTTCCGGGCGGTGATCCATACCGCATCATGTATTCTGATCCGATTGCGGCACTTCACAAGCAAGGGATTACAGATCAGTTTGGTGTTTCCGCGCAGTTAAGCGTTGGAGCACAAGCTGCAGAGCCGCAAAATTCTCTTGAAAAACGATTTGCAGAATTAACTCCTGAAGGATGGGGTCGTTTAAAGCAGGTCGGGACACTTCAAAGTAGACCCATTACGTTTCAAAGCGGTTCGTCTGCTTTAACATATGATGGACAACTTGAGATTGAAAAATCTGCTGCAAGTCTCTCACATTATCCTCATTTTCGTATCTTAATAGAAGGACACACGGGGAAGTCTGGAGACCCAGAAATGAATATGCAACTTTCTCAGTCTCGTGCTGAAGCGGTGGCGCAATATCTTCAGGTGACATTTAACATTGATCCTAACCGGATGCGTGCGGTTGGTAAGGGTTCATCAACTCCACTGCCACGAGTTGCCGGCGAAAGCGAGCGGCAGTATGGCTATAGACTTCCGCGCGTTGCCATGCGGCTTATGGCGGAAGAATTTTAAGGAGGGCGTGGTAATGGAAAACAAAAAGAACGCTGAAGTTGTTGATTTTAGTCCGAGTT
>CAYZKP010000110.1:0-2680 GCA_964479245.1 uncultured Candidatus Saccharibacteria bacterium
GGGTGGTCGTGGTCAGTACGGGCACGTGAAACTGCGCGTCAAGCCGATTGAACCGCTGGAAGAGGGTGCAAAACCAAAGAAAAATGTAAAGCGCGAGGAGGGATTTGAATTTGTTAACAACATCAAAGGAGGAGTGATCCCGCAAGAATATATTCCGGCGGTTGAAAAGGGGGTAAAAGAAGGAATGAGCCGAGGGATTACCGCGGGATATTCTGTTGTTGATGTGTCTGTTGAATTATTTGATGGTTCATATCACGAGGTTGATTCTTCAGAAATTGCATTCAAGATCGCGGGCTCGCTTGCATTTCAGGACGCCGCAAAAAGGGGAAAACCGGTTTTGCTTGAACCAATCATGAAAGTTGAGGTGGTGGTGCCCGAGAAATTTATGGGAGACATCACCGGGCACTTAAGCTCAAAGCGGGGGCAGATTGAAGAGATGGTTGACCGCGGGATGCTGAAGGCAATTAAAGCAAAAGTACCGCTTGGAGAAATGTTCGGCTACATTACCACGCTTCGCTCAATGACGGAGGGGCGAGGTACATTTACTATGGAATTTGATAAATACGAAATCGTGCCCCAAAATGTTGCCGATACAATCATCGCAGCGAGGAAATAGCAATTCTTGTGAATCTTTAGAACCAACACAAACACCGTGCGATATATCGCACGGTGTTTGTGTTGGTTAGCACTTTGACATAGTTTATCTATGCGTATATTGTGTTTCTAGGCTGTTCATTGAGGAGCGTGTCACGTGGTTGCTGGCACTGTATATATTGCTCACGATATTGAAACATCGGGTCCGAATACAAAAAAGCACGAGATGCTTTCTGTCGGCGCATGCGTTGTTACAACAAAATTTTTTACGCGAGACGAGCTTGAAGAGCGAGGGTTGTGCTTTTATAGAGAGCTCAAGCCTCGGCTAGAACACCGAGGGCGATTTGAATTTGAGGCAATGAAAATAGCGTGCCTCGGTCTTGATTCCCTATTCCCCTCACCAAGAAGTTCGTGTTTTAGATTACATAACGAACACTTTGATCCGCAACAGGCCATGGACCTTCTTTCGAGATTTGGAGTACCACCGGACACGGCGATGGTGGCATTTCTTACGTGGGTTAAACAAATGGTTGGAGAAAATAATTTCATGCCAGTTTTTGACACTTCGTTATTTGATTCCGTGTTTTTGAAACGATATCTTGATGAGTTTACAGATGATCCAAATTGTCCATATAGTCATAGGGGTGCCGAGATTTCTTGGTTTTGGAGAGGAAAAGCAAACAGAGAACATGCACGATTAAGCGAACTTGATGTTGTGACAGCCGATCTTCAAGAACACAATGCGCTAGACGATGCGATTCGTTTAGCTCGACAGGCGCGAGAGCTCGGTTTGTGCTCGGCGGGGTACGAATGAAATACACCGAAGCGCAAATTGAAACCCTCAAGCAATTACGCAAGATATTGCTTGAACACGGTTTTGAAACATATAGCATTGTACGGCGGTATGCCAAACATCCACTTGAGTTTGTTGCGATAGAAAAATCGCACGATCCAAATACGGTAGTTAAAGACCGTCATTCATATAGTTCCGCAATTGTGCGACTTTTTCTCGGGAAAGTGCGGATTCAGTTTCTTGAGGTGGGTAAGGCGTGGAGCGGAGATCTGTTGCACAGGGTTGTGCATGGTAGCCGTGCGAATAGACCGAGAGCATCCGTTATTTTTCATAGAACTCACCGCAATCATTCTGGATTGCGTTTCCGGTATCGTTATTGGCATGAATTTGTCTATCAAAAAGAACTCAAGAAAACGAGATTGGCGGGAGTGATTCAGCAACTCAAAAACGCCGGCATTATTCTCAAAAAGGGAACGGACACGCTTACGTGATAGGCGTGTTTTTTGTTTTACTCTTTTTGACAAACGTGGGGTCTTTAGTGCATACTGCAATTCCAGTAGTCAGTTCATTATATCGAAAGTCAGAGTCATGAACAGGACCGTCATTAACGGTGCCACTATCACTGGTGGCAGAAGCATCAATATTCGCAACGGACGTGTCATCGTCGACGGCAAGGACGTCACTCCAGACGCCAAGGAAATCAACATTACAGTCAGTGGAAACGTTGACAAGCTCGAAGCAGACGCATGCCAGAAAATCTCCGTTACTGGAGATGTCGGTAGTATTAAAACCATGAGCGGTGACGTCGATGTCGCAGGCAACGTACAGGGCTCCGTGAGCACAATGTCTGGCGATATTGACTGCGGTGAAAGCATCGGCGGAAGCGTTTCCACAATGTCCGGCGATATCAAGCATCGCAAGTAACCACATAACCCACCAGCGAAAAATCCGCTTCGGTGGGTTTTTTGTTTCAGGTATAGATTACAAAACAAACATATTCACTTGACGCTGTTGCCCACATTTTGCTATAGTAGTAACTAACGCTCATGCGTCTTTTTTATAGTGTTATTTACATAAAATTTATTAATTAAGAGTTAATTATCAGTTTGTTTGTTTTTCGCTTCTAAAAGCTAAAAGCCGACAGCTAAAATATATGGCAGAAAAATTTAATAGAGAAAAGCCGCACGTAAATGTGGGAACTATTGGCCACGTTGACCACGCAAAGACCACTCTTACCGCGGCGATTTTAAATGTGCTTAAAAAAAAAAAAAAAAAAGTGAGGTTGCGTGGAGT
>CAYZKP010000111.1:0-2678 GCA_964479245.1 uncultured Candidatus Saccharibacteria bacterium
GGAAAGCGTTGGGGTTTTTTCTGGCATACGATTGCCCGGGGGCTGTTGCTGCCCGTGAGCGGTTGGATATATCGGCCAAAATCTTCATACCAAGAAATGGTTTCGTGCAAGCCTGCTTTTAATGTATAACGGGGAGACCAGTTCAAAAGCCGTCGCGCCTTGCGCGCATCAAGATATTGGTCCTCAATCTCGTAGCGGCCCGCGGAAAGAATATGCGGTTTTAAATGTTTCTTCCCCATGAGATTCATAATGAGACGCACCGCATCAAGAACCTTAATCGGCGTGCCAGTCCCAAAATTAAAGGCCTCGCCGTTATTGTGTTTTTTTGCCCCCATGGATTCCGCAACGCAGAGGTATGCCCGAACGGCATCGGCGATGTACAAAAAATCCCTCCTGTATTTTCCGTTGCTGCGGATTTTCACCCCCTCGTTCCGCAAAAGCGAGCGGATAGTATCCGGAATGAGGCGCGAAAAGTTTGTGTCCCCTCCTCCGTACACATTGCCGCACCGCATGATGCACACCGGCACGCCATAGACACGGGCATACATGCGCGCAATCAAATCCGTGCAACTCTTTGAACAATCGTACGGATGGCCAAAACCATTGAGCCCGAACTCCTCGCGATACGGCAACTTGGTATGAACACCGTAGGCTTTATCGGACGAGGCGACGACCACATGTCCGTTTTTCGGCCCCCACAGACGGAACGCCTCCAATACGCTCCACGACCCTCTGATGTTGGTATCAAGGCCTTCTTCGGGGTGTTCCGCCACATCTCCCACAAGTGCCCGCGCGGCAAGATGAAAGACGGTCTGGAACGAGTGTTTTTTAAAAAGGGCGCGCAGGAGGACCTTATCGCGCACATCGCCTTTTACAAATATACATTTTTTTAAAATTACCAACTGCTCTTTGCCTAAATATGGAAGCCCCTTTTTTATATCCAACACGATGACCCGCGCCCCCAATGACGCGAGGTCGTGACTAATCCATGACCCGATGAATCCAGCGCCGCCGGTAACTAAGACGCTTCTCTCGCCCCAAAAAGATTTAGTTTTTGATGCACTTTGGGTCATTGGTCGGGTTCTTGCCATGATTCCCATAAAGGATAGATGTTCGTGCGATAACATTCAAGCGATATCTATCGCCTCTGTCGCTCTGCCACCACCATGAGAGAACTCCCAAATGGGATGGTGGCAACTTTCATAACGGCTTTTTCAAGAAACAGCCACGCGATGAGGGCTGTGTTCAAAAAACGAGGAAGCTCTACATCGTAGGTGTCCACGACCTCTTTCATATTGGGAAAAACTCTTTTTTTAACAAAACGCACGGCCTTGTGCACCAAAAGGAAAGGGATTGCCGGTATGACAAAGTGGCTCATTTCTTTTATCCGAAACCCGGCGCCGCAAATCTTTATTCTTAAATCGGTCGCGGTATATCTTCTCATATGATGAAGCGCTTCGTCGTGGCGCGACCAAAGCCAGCGATGCGCCGGCGCAGTCAAGAGAAGCGCCCCGTTGTTTTTAAGCACCCTCCCGCACTCCCGAAGCGCGCTCCGGTCGTCCTCAATGTGCTCTATGCAATCAAGCGTCGCGACGATGTCAAAAGACCCGTCGGGAAAAGGAAGTTTTTCGGCTCTCCCTGGAACAAGCGCGGCAAATCCCTTGTTCCGTGAAAAAGCAAGCGCGTCTTCACTCACATCAAGTCCGGTGACTTTTCCGAATTTTTTCAGAAATAAAATATTGCCGCCCGCACCACATCCGACATCAAGAATATTTAAATCTCCCGTCCCCGGCAGAATGCGTTTCCGGAGCCTCTCTTCCAAAATACGCCGTCTCCCCACATTCCACCAATACGCGCCTTCGCGCTCGTAGAGGCGCTGATACTCTATTTTTTCCATTGATAAATGGTAACACCGTTACGATGATACACCCTATCGTACTTTGAAAAAGCCGCTTCGTCTATGCCGATTTCGCGCTCCCGCGGTCCCACAAAAATATAGTCCAGCGCATAGGGAACTTGTTCCGGAAGACGGAAAAAAGTATATTCGTTCAAAACCTTTTCTCTGACAAAGCCCGGCAGCGCATATCCACCATACTTTTCGGGCCGTAAGTACGCATCAAGCTCCCTGTCGCGGTATTTGGCAGTAAAAAAATAAAGGATGCCTTCTTGCGACTGTATCATCTCGTCTATAGAGGCAGCCGAAACGCCGGTGAGCGCAGAGGTTATGTAAAGGCGATGCAACAATTCATCTTCCGTCGCGAGCGAGTTTTGCGCGCGTGCGAGAAAAATCCTGCTGTGCGTATAGACGGGCAATTCTATATTTGTCGCGAGAGATGGCGTTACGACAACACTGTCCTTCGGCGTATGAACATTCAGCCATTCGTAACTTCGCATGAGCGATGGGTCAACGGTATAAAAAGGAGCGTTTCCTTTTGACTGTGCCGCCTGCGTGTACAAAACATTTGAGGCAAGAGAGCCGATAAGTAACAAAAGAAAAACAAACGGGATGGTTTTCCCATTCAAGATTTTCACTCTCTCTTTGAGAAGCGCGAACAAGTAATAGAAAAGGGTGAGCCAGATGATGCCCCTCGTGATAAGAAAGACCCTGCCGCTCCAGTGGTCTGATTGCACATTAAATCCGGTGATGACCTGCTCGTTAAGGACCACTATTTCCGCAA
>CAYZKP010000112.1:0-2675 GCA_964479245.1 uncultured Candidatus Saccharibacteria bacterium
TCTCATAGTTTAATGGATAAAACACAAGCCTCCGAAGCTTGAGATCCAAGTTCGATTCTTGGTGGGAGCACAATCTGACTTTCGAAAAATTGACCAATTTTTTTCAAATTTATTTTTGTTGCTGATGATAAAATACATAGTTACTCAATGCTCCCGCCGTGATACCAGCAGCGGTAAGCGAGTTCGCCCCTTAAATAAATATTTTCCTCGCCAGAAAATCGATTAAGCGTTCCCTCAACTTTGTTTGTGTATTTGCTATTTTCAAGCACAAATTCTTTTGGGCCACGCACGGGCAGAATGTCGTTGTATTCTTGCATGAGCGCGGGACGAAGGATCGTGTATGCATCTTTCGTGGACACCTCGGGTTTGAGAACATGACCGTAGTAATTCATGCCCCACACAGGTTTTCCGGCCTTATACACAATTTCTTCACCAATAAAATCCCTCGCACCGAAATAGGTGTCGTGGTAGACGAGGTCGCCCTGCTCAAAGTGGTAATCCTCCGACGATGGCCGAAGCGACAGCGATTTCGCCGCATCCCTGTTTGCATAGGTCGCTTTGTTCGCAACATTGAGAAACTTTGTGAGTTCATCGTGAGAAATTTCCATACCTGCATCTTAGCATTTTAGCCGCCGAGTTCAAAAATGCTGCATTTAAACAAAAACCTTACGATATCCTCCTCCGTATAAAACTACGGACGGACAAGTATCGTAAGGTTTTTGTTTTGAGTATTTTTCAGAAAAAAGGCGGTACACGTTGTGCGCGTGTGTCGCCTTACTACACACTTATGTATTAAATAGGAAGATCGTTCGGAACAAGTTTTGGCTCATCGTATCCGGGTTTCCATTCATATTTTCCGTTCATCTCCGGATCGCCGACTGCCCACTCCACTGAATCAGGAACACCAATACCATTTACGACATAGATTAGTACTTCCTGCGCATTTTGTATTTCGGTGTATTTCTTTACTTCTTCCGTTGACCAAGAAATCAGGCCACTTACCAAGCCTCCGCCTTGGATTGCAAAAAGTCCGATATCTCCGTCTTTCTTTTCTTTTGCAATAATTCGAAGTGGCGGAGAAACCCACAATAATTTTGCTAGGTCTGGCATTTCAGTAAAAATATTTTTAGAAATTGTCTGAATTTGGTCCTTGGGGACAACCCCGACGAGCGCAATTCCCCATGATTGAGAGACGTTGACAGCAAATATCGTTGAAGCATCGGGTACGGGTTCAACGGCGTAGTAATACGTCACCAAACCTTTTTCGTCGTACCCCCCATAAGTGAGGGCGGCAAAACCAAAAAATGGCTCCCGTGCTTCATTTTTATATAAAGTAATAGTAAGACGAACAAGAGGACCTGTTTTATTCATAATAAACGGAGAAGTATTTTCAATGATTTTCTGGGATTCCTCCGCGTTAAACGCATTAAATGGGTTTGTTTCAGGGTATTCCCCTGCATATGATTTTCCATCAAATCCAAAAGTGGCAAAGAAAATAAAAGACAAGATGACAAAGAATCGCGCAACTGCGTACATCATTATTTCCTTTCGTTGGCTTTACAAAAGACTGAAAAAATTATATTAAATAAATATTTCATTGTCAAACCACTCATACCCGAATTCTAGCTTCAAGCGCCATCTAAATATTGTTGATATCCAAAAATTAAAACCGCCTTACGTAAGCGGCTTCAAATCAAAATTTTTGCTTGCAATGTCGTGAAGTTTTGCAAATCCTGTAATCAAAGAAAGTTGCTGAATTGGGGTATCAAGATTGTGACAGTCTAAATCATGACCTTCCCCTTTTCTGCGCCTCCACCAGTCAGTTGTTGAAACATCGCATGCGTTGCCGATACAGCTTAGAATAAATTTACCGTTCTCGCCATAACTCATAGAAAACTCAGGATATGGATTTGGTCCTCGCTTCTGTTTCTTTACACGAAAAGTTGCTAAAGCGTTCCAAGAAATCCACATTGCTCTTTCAACCTCCTCACTGAAATCAATATTCTGTAGGTGCATTTTTTCAATCCACTCAACAAAAATTGGAGAAGCCATACCTCCGAGCGGAGCAGAGTGCCAACCCTCCTCATTCCTAACACTTCCCTCAAGGGTAAAGAGTTGAAAAAAGAATTCGTCTGCAGAGTGGTTTTCGGGAAACAGGTTTGGAAAACATTCAAGCACATCAAGCAGCGTATCGATGCTCACCGCAAGAGCAAGCACTGTGTGTTTTCGATTAAGCGGCATGCGGAGAAAGTGGTATCTATTTTTAATCTCTGCAAAAGTGATAGCTCCATCAAAACCAAACCCTTTTTGCAAATCTGGCTCAAATGTTTTAAATCCAAAAAGCTGCATGAGATACGGAATGTTCCTGTGAATTCGAAACAATTCAGAAAGTTTTGAAACGATTGGCGCATAAATGCCCAAAGAAATTGCCGGCGGCTTTTCTTCAAATGAAAGTGAGAACCATCGGTTGGCATCTTTATATTTCAACACCGTCGTCTCTGTCATCTGATAGACCTCCGTTTTAAACCTTCAACTATGACTTCTGAAAAACAGAGTAACCTTACTTACATTAAAAGTCAAAAATAGTAGCTTCTTTGTTGTGTTTTGATGAATAAAACGATATTATTTACTAATTATGTTTAATTATAAATAAATAACTGTCAAAACATGTATTT
>CAYZKP010000113.1:0-2665 GCA_964479245.1 uncultured Candidatus Saccharibacteria bacterium
AGTTGAGCCGCAGCTCCGAGAGGAATACATCAAAACAGGAAAGGTGAAAATGGTATATAAAAACTTCCAATTCCTCGGGGAGGAATCAACAAATGCCGGAGCAGCGGCAGAGTGCGCGAAGGATCAAGGAAAATTTTGGGCGTATCACGACGAGATTTACAAGGCAGAAGTTGCCGACAACAAAGAAAACAACGGAAGCCTCAATAGAGCCCTTTTCGTGAGTCTGGCAAAAAATGCCGGACTTGACGCAAATGCTTTCACGAGCTGCTATGACAGCAACAAATATGTCGAGCAGGTGAAAAAAGATACCGCAACCGCTGGTCAGCTTGGCGTGAATTCTACGCCCACAAATTACATTAACGGCCAAGAGGTAATGGGCGCGCAGCCGTATTCTGCATTCAAGGCGGTAATCGAGGCCGCTCTGGCATCGAAATAGTTATGAGAATAACCCGTGCCATAAAAGAAGTATTCCAAAGTTTTCGGTACATTCTGATCGCAAGTATTGGAGCACTCACAGCTTTCACCTTGGCGGTGTGGTTTCCTAATTTGTCTCTCATTGCAAGCACGGCGAGCAAATCAAATGTACCGCTTGGCATAAAGGCACAGCTTCTTTGGGGACTTTTCGGAAGCATCACTACGAACTTCAGCACATTTTCTGCCATCTACACTATTGCGATCGCAATTCTTTTCGGCATCAACCTTGCGATGGCAATTCATCTACTGATGATGGGGAAGCTAGCGGGGTTAGGATCGGAGGGATTGGCCGCCGGATTCGGTGGAGTTGCGAGTGGAGTGTTCGGGATGGGATGCGCCGCCTGCGGTTCGTTCGTCTTGAGTAGTATTCTCTCTTTGGTCGGTGCCTCAGGAGCTATCACCCTTCTGCCACTCAAGGGAGGCGAATTTGGAATTTTGAGTGTTGTGCTCTTTACCGTATCCATTTATTTCGTGGCGCGAAAAATCACAACTCCTTTTGCATGTTCGCCTAAAATAAATTAACAAAATCATGAATAAAAAATTAGTTATCGCAAGCATCGTAGTCGTTTTCGTTTTTGGGTATCTTTATTTCGCAACGTCAAAAAAGTCGGCATTTAATTTCTCGGCAAATGCTCCGCAACAAGAGCAAGCAGCTAGTCCCATAAACACCGCACTGGCGGCTAAGTTTGATTATTTAAGCCGCAACGGCAATTCTTCGTGCTCGGCGACATTCCGAGACTCGATTCCCTCCAAACCCGACGATGCTCGTTTGCAAGGATCGTGCTGCAGTCCAATGAATATGCATCGCTATAGTGAGCAAGTTGAAGGATTGAAGAAATACAGCAACATCCCGGAGATTCCTCTCGATCCTTATGATATCGAAGCGGGGATGGCAAAGGTGATGATGTCCCACTATAACGATACGCTTACGCCCGACGAGCAGAAAGCGTATGACTATGCCATGCAGAACTCAATGGAAAAGGGACCGTGTTGTTGCAAGTGCTGGCGATGGAATGCATACGGAGGTTTGGCAAAAATATTGATCACAAAATATAAATTTACTGGTGAGCAAATCACTGACGTTTGGAATTTTTCGGATGGATGCGGGGGTGACAGCAATGAACATCATCATTAACTACTATGGAAAATAACCAAAACAATCAATTATCCAATAAGGAGCGATATTTGCTGAAACAGCAGGAAGGGTTTAAGGCACAAAACATTGCCGCGCGGAAACGAATATTGAAACGCGCAATGAAAATTGTGGCGGTAGTTGTCATCGTTAGCGGGGCTATTGGAGGGCTTACATGGTTCATCGCAAATCAGCCAAAAACGCCGGAGAGCGAGATTATTTCTCAAGGAGGCATCCATTGGCACCCGAACCTCTCAATTTACATTAAGGGCAAGCCGCAAGAAATTCCTGCGAATATTGGCATTGGCATCACTCACCAACCGATTCACACTCACGATGCGACAGGCCAGCTTCACCTCGAAATTCAAGGACTCGTGACGAAAGACGATATAAAGCTCAATCGGTTCTTCAAAATATGGGGTAAGCAATTTACCGCGAGTTGTATTTTCGATTCCTGCACCGGTCAGAATGGAACGCTCAAAATGCTGGTGAACGGGAAGAAGAACAATGGGTTTGGGAACTACGAAATGCAAGACGGGGATAAGATCGAGATACGCTTCGAGTAGACCATAATCACCATGATCAAAAAAATTCAAAAAGAAGGTAAGTCAACTTACTGGTGCGGAGAATGCGGTTTTCGGTACGCCGAAAAAGAATGGGAAGAAAAATGCGAAGCGTGGTGCAAAGAACACAAGAGTTGCAACATTGAAATAACAGCCCACGGAATGCCGCCCGAAGATATTCAAAGCAGTAATTCGCTCAACGCGGAAAACAGGAAATTTCTCACGAAACTATTTTACGCGTCGATAGGCATCGTGTCGTCCTTAGTATTTTTCCTCGTCCTTTATTGGGTGCTCCGGCTTGATTCGGCGATTACCAATGTAATCACGAATACCTACAGCACACCTCTTTATTTCTGGCCGTATGTGATTCTGACGCTTGGCGCGATTGCTTTATTCGGCGTAAATATCTCGCTTCTTGTGTATCGCTGGAGAAAATTCGGACCGCCAAAGTTGAAAACAGAAGGAGGTACTGGTCTTGGTTCTATTGTAGGCATTG
>CAYZKP010000114.1:0-2635 GCA_964479245.1 uncultured Candidatus Saccharibacteria bacterium
TCTCTGCCGCCTGATTTAAATCGTTCCCGCGAACGGCGAATGTACCACGTTGACAGATCTTCAATGAAATCACCGATGGGTCTTACCGCTTTATCAAGCTCATACCGTTCAAGGGAAGAGGTAACATGTCGGGCGAGCTCATTCAACCGAGCAAAAATCCATCGATCTAACACGTGAGCAAACACGGAATCATCTTTTTCTTTCGGAAGAGATACCGAACCAGACTCTTTTTTTGTGTCGCTATAGAGTGTGTAAAACGCGCATACGTTTTGGAGACGCACAACGATTTTATTCATTACTTCATGCACATCTTTTTCTGAAAAATTAAAATTCTCTCCGCGAACAACGGGAGAGGAAAGGAGATAATACCGCAATGCGTCAGCACCATACGTGTCTACTAACGCAGAAGGATCCGGATAATTTTTTAATTTCTTGCTCATCTTCTGCCCATCCTCGGCGAGAATGAGACCGTTTACAATCACATTGCCATACGCCGATTTGTGAAATAGGCCAACAGAGAGCACGAGCATCGTGTAAAACCACCCACGTGTTTGATCAAGTCCCTCCGCGATAAAATGCGCCGGAAAATTTTTTTTAAACAACTCCTGATTTTCAAATGGATAGTGAAACTGCGCAAACGGCATACTGCCAGACTCAAACCAGCAATCAAAAACTTCCGGCACTCGAGACATCGTACCGCCACAGGCGCACGAAAGTTTAATCCTATCAACAAAGGGCCGGTGAAGATCAATTTCATAATCTGCGTTTTTAGGAATCTGCTCAAACGGAAGCGCTCGTACTTCCGCGTTTTTAAAAAACACGAGGGTCTGTGGCTCTTGTAACGCCGCGACTGAGCGAGCGACAGTCCATCCACGCGCCACAGAAAATAATTGCCAAATGGGCAGTTCATGCGAGATGAGAAGAATTGTTTTATTGGTATATTTACTTTCAATTTCATCAATAAGCGACCCGAGGCGTTTTTTAACGTCAAGCACATTCTCGCCCCCTTCCGGCCGCTTGGTAAACCGCTCCTCCGGTGAGAAAAAATATCCATGGTATGAGGCTGATGTTTTACCTTCAAACTCCCCCATGCCAATCTCTCTTAATCTTTCATCAACAATAATATTATCTTGTGAAATACCGAGCTCTGTGCCAACGATAGACGCAGTCTCTTTAGCGCGTGGCAGGGGCGAAGTCACGATAAAATCAATCTTGCGCGACGCGAAAGCCTCCGCCGCTTCGCGCGCGTCTTTCTTTCCCTTCTCGGTTAGTACGTATGTTTCGTTTATGCTTGAATTCACGACCAGCTCCGTATTGTTTGTCGCCTCCGCATGCCGCATCACGAAATATGAATTCTTTGAGCTCTTTGCTTTTTTTTGCATATCGGCAACTCCGCCAAGCACGACAGAGGCATTGCACATATCGCACTTCCAGACAGGAATGGGCGCGCCCCAAAATCGGGAACGAGACACTGCCCAATCGCGAGCGCCGGAAAGCCACTTGCCGAACCTCCCCTCGCGCATTGAATCAGGCACCCAGTTGATGTGTTTATTCGCGCGGAGCAATTTGTGCTTGAGCGCCGTTACCTTCACAAACCATGAGGATGCCGCGTAATTCAAAAGCGGGGTATCGCATCTCCAGCAAAACGGATACGAGTGCGTTATTTTTTCTTTCTCAAAAAGCATGCCATGTCGCGCAAGATATTTTACTATGGCTATGTCAGATGCCTCTCGGTCATGCTTTGGTTTGACCATCATTCCGGCAAAATCGGCTACTTCGTTTTTAAATATGCCATCAAAAGTCACGTGCTGAATAAAAGGTAGCGCGTATTTTTTCCCCAACTCCATATCGTCCTCTCCAAACGCTGGCGCGATGTGCACAATGCCGGTGCCTTCTTCAGTGCTCACAAATGGCGCGGAATATATTTTCCACCCGTTTTCACGATTTTTTAAAATAAGAGCGTCGGCATAATATGGAAAAACTGGTTTAGATGCTTTGTGAACAAGTTCATTTCCCTTAAATTCAGCTATAATTTCGTAATCATGCTTCAGGATAGAGAGCCGCTCTTTCGCAAGAATATAAAACATATTCGCATGCTCGGTGTCATTTTTAATGCGCACCTTTGCGTAGACAATATCTGCTCGTACGGCAAGAGCGGCGTTTCCAGGAAGCGTCCATGGAGTTGTTGTCCATGCAAGTACATACGTTTTTGAAGTATCGTTCCCGAGCGTGACTGCAGGAGATGTAAGTTCAAATTTCACCGTGACTGAAATATCAGTAACGTCTTTATATCCCATGCCGACTTCAGACACCGCAAGTGTCGTTTCGCATCGAGGACAAATATGCATTGACTTATACCCCTCGTACACGAGTCCTTTGTCGTATAAAGTCTTAAATGCCCACCAAATTGATTCGGTGTATTCCGGATCCATCGTCTTGTAACTCTTTTCCATATCAACCCATCTGCCGATACGCGGAATAATTTTTTTCCACTCCGAGTCATACCGCAAGACGCTACTTTTCGCGACTTGATTAAATTCTCCAACTCCAAATTTTTCAATGTCTTTTTTTCGTTCAAGACCAAGTTCTGATTCAATGAGATTTTCAATCGGAAGCCCGTGACCATCCCACACCC
>CAYZKP010000115.1:0-2634 GCA_964479245.1 uncultured Candidatus Saccharibacteria bacterium
CAGCGCATGGGCAATAAATGGGTGTACTGCACTGTGGAGGCGCGCATGCCACTTGAAGACCGTTACAGCAAGGGCGCCACTATCCCGCCTGACGCCACAGATTATGCCAATGATTTTACAGAAATGAATAAATACTGCGACCGCGTGGAGATAATGGCGTACGACCAGGGCACTATAGCCATACGGCTGAATGCCGCCCGCACTGCGCCCTACGCGCCAGTCGCCGACCCAGGGTGGGTTGAAAATTTGGTGACACTTGCCGCGCAAAGTATCGAGCGAAATAAAATAATAATAGGTGTCCCTACATACGGCTACGAATATACGGTGACACCAATACAAGGAGGAAAATATCAATATAAAGTGTTGTGGCCATTTAACCCTCGCTATGCGACGGAAATTGCTGCGCAGCTTGGCATCACTCCAACCCGCACGAGCGCTGGCGAAATTGGGTTTACCTATGATCCAAAGAAGCTCGCGGCAATCGCCCCTACCGAGGATGAGTCAACACAAACACAACAAACAATTGTCACTTCCTCTATTGCGCAAAACATAGGCTCGCAAGTAAACACGAGCGAGCCCTTCAACTATCTCTCGTGGAGCGATGCACAAGCCATTGCCGACAAAGTCGCGCTTGCGCGCAAACTCGGAGTTCGCGGCATCGCCGTCTTCAAATTTGACGGCGGCGAAGACCCGAACATGTGGAACGTGCTCAAATAAAAAACTTTTTTAAAACTTTTAACACATCGTCTCGCTACAAGCGGGACGATGTTTATTAAAAGAAAAAGCCCGCCAGCAGGTTTAGTGCGGCGGGCTCAAGGATTGGAGAAACGAAACGGGGTCTTGTATCCCGTCCCACACCTTGGCAACCGAGCTATCAGCAAGTATTTCATCACCGATTGAACAAGTGCCATTTGGTGCGAGTCGGAAGACCAGTTCATCAGGTTCTCCTGGACGCTGGAAGTTATATGTAGGAATCCCATCAATCTTGCCAATTACACGAAACTCGTCTGCGTACTTGGCGGTAATATCAAACTCACGTGCCTTTTTTGCAATTTGAAAAACAACGTCTTTCACAAAACTGATGTCTGGCTTGAGTTCTCCATCGCGAAAGTCAATGTAAGGGCTGATGACCCACGTCCGTACTCCCAAGGCCGAGAGCACTTCGGGCAACCCCTCAATCTGCGAAGCGCGACTTGGAACAAGCAACGTATTCACGATGACACGCCCCGAACCCATTATAGCTATAGCGCTTTTGATGCCAGCGACTGTTCCCGCAAATGTGCCTTTCCAGCCGCGCATCTTGTCGTTGCGCTCGGGGATGTGACTATCGAGCGAAATCATCACTGTGTCGCATACCCGTGCGAGCCGAACGGCGTATTTCGGGAAATTGATGCCGTTCGTATTCATTGAAGTCTCAATGCCAGCAAGTTTTGCTTTTTGGAGCAACGCCTCGGTGAGGTTGACTGCTTCATCGAGTGTCGGCTCATATCCGACGATTGAAACTTTCTTGAGTTCCTTGAAACGGAGAGTGCCGTCCAAAAAAGCGAGATACTGCCCGTCAGTGAGCTTTATGTCGTGCGCTTCGTTCCGAAGCGCCACGGCACAGTAAGGGCAGTTGAGATTGCATCCTCGCGGTGCAGGCACTACGAACTTTGCGTACATTGTTGTCTCCTCCCAATAACAAAGTCCTGTTTTATATAATACCAGAAAAGTACAAAAAATCAAGAGGCAGGAGGCAAATGCATTTTCCAGCCAAAAGCAGCAAAAGCTTTTGCTGCTTCATCAGCAAGTACACCGCCCACGACTTCTGGCGGATTTGGATTTCTTATTTTAGCAAATGCTTGGGGAGGGATATGGTCTGTGAGAATATGCCAGCGAGAACTGCCGCCCCAATAAAGAGACGGGAGCGCAAACACAACTCTGCCGATACCGTAGTCACGAATGATAAATGAGCACATAGGGCAGGGTTCAAAGTTTGAATACAGGATGCATTTTGAAAAATCCATATCGGGATTTTTTTCTAAAACTTGCTTTATGGCATTCACTTCTGCGTGTCCCGTAAGCTCGGTTTTTCCCGTATTTAATCCCTCTGCAACCACAACATCATCTAAAACCAATGCAGCCCCAAAAGGCCAGTCGCCTTTCCTCACACTTTCGTTAGCAATCTTAATCGTGCGACGGATAAATTTTTTATCTTTTCCTCCCATAGTTATTTTTTGCGCGCTGCCAATCCGAATGCATCAAAAGTATTTTGCGTATCAATAAGCATTTTCTGTTCAATCGTCTCAAAAAGCTTATTAAATACCGATGACCTAAACTCTGCCATCGTATGCCGAGGGTAAACGACATTCACCTTACCCCCAAAAAGCGGTACCTGCATATCCCCTTTTTCTCCCGTAAACAAACCTTGATTAGGCAAAACGAGAAGTAAAATACCGTTTTGCTTGAGAACCCTTGCCGCCTCCGTGTACGCGGCATCAAGATCTGTAACATACTGCAAAGAAAATCTCCCAATTAAGTAGTCCTGTGATTGATTTGGAAACGGCAAACTCGTCCAGCTACCAAGCTGTGCGCTGTTGGCTCCAAAAATCTTTTGTGTCTCGGCAACCATAAAATTAGATGGGTCTACACCCA
>CAYZKP010000116.1:0-2628 GCA_964479245.1 uncultured Candidatus Saccharibacteria bacterium
CATATACTATCCCAAACTCACAAGGTTTATCCTTGGGAATTCCCAAGGATAAACCTTGTGAGTTTTTTTACTTTTGCGTTGAACTTGACATATTATGTAAAATGTGTATAATTATGTTGGTAATGAATTGTGTTGAAATTGTTAAGTTTTTTGGCAATTTTGGCAAAATTTGAGCCAAAGAATAGGCGCGAGATCTCCCCTTAAAATCATTATTTAAAATATTAATTGGGTGGAGATCTCTCGCCTGTTCTTTGGCCCACGGTCATGAAAAGGAGGTAAACCATGACCACACCAAACAACGCCACGATGGATCGTGGCGAAGAGAGCGACATCGGCCATCACAACGACAACGGTGACCGCCGCCCGCGCATCTTCGTCGCAGACGACGGAGGTTGTCTGCAGCCGGTCCCCGCGCACCAACGGCCCGGCGACTACTACCGGAGCGAAATCGTCACCGCTCGCTAGTATCGGCCGCTAAACGCCGGCGATTCCCTCGCGCCGACTCACAAAGCCCCGATGGGCAAGGAGAAGCAATGACCCGACTATGAACCGTAAAACCCTGCATCAATCAGCAGGGTACACCCGGAATCATCCCCTGTCCCCCGAATCGCGGAACCGCAGCCCCCCCGCCCCCATATCTTGGCCAATAAAATATAAACGGTCGAGATGATGAAGAAGAACTCAAGGAGAGCACCACGCTCTCCTTTATTGTTTTCACAAATCATAACCCAAATACAATTTCGCATGATACAATTAGAGGCAATGATTGGATTTTTCATGGTACTCATTGCTGCGTTTTTTGAAGAAATCGGGTCTTCAATCGGAAAATTTGAAGTAGACAACAAAAAAGAAAGTATTTACACATTTGGATTTCTGATGCTTTTGTGGGGAACAGTTTTTTTATTTATTTCGGCATTTATACGCGATGCGTTTATTTTCTCTCTTGCATCACTTCCCACGCTTTTTGTTCGCAGTGTTCTTGAAATAGGACAAGCACATTTCACCATGCTCGCAATCGCCCGCGCCGAGAGAAGCACGTTTGGATTTTTGCGTATCATCACCATTCCCCTGCTTCTTGTAGCAGATGTCGTACTAGGTTATACCGTCGGAATCTATCAAATCGCAGGCATCGGCATCATCATTGCCGCTTTGATTATTCTTTTTATGAATCACGGCATCAAAAAAGAAGGCGCGTGGCTGACCATACTTACGTCTGTAAACGCGGTCGCCACGATCTCATTGTTCAAATACGACATCACGTATTTTAATTCAGTGGAGGTGGAGCAAATTATTATCCACGTCGTGCTTCTTGTGTATTTCTTCGTGATGGCGATGCTTCTTGTAAAAGAAAATCCTATTCGTTTTTTAAAAAACAGACTATTTTTGTGGCAATCAATTACTGCGGGAGTAGGAACAGTCCTTATGAGTTTTGCGTATTTGTTTGCCGCGGCATCTGTAATCACGACGGTCAAGCGCGCTGCGTCAATTGTTTGGGCAATGCTTTTTGGAAACGTATACTTTAAAGAAAAACGTCTTTTAGTAAAACTCGTCTCTCTTGTGTTAATCGCCATCGGGCTTATTTTCTTGGCGTTTTAAAAAGATTTAAAGAAAATAACCATTTTTTAAGCTTGTTTTTTGAATGCTGTGGGTGGGAGTTGAACCCACATGATCTTGCGATCGCTAGCTCCTGAAGCTAGTGCGTCTGCCAATTCCGCCACCACAGCGTATGCAAAATAGATCTTGTAACTTATTTATATATTAATCACTCTTAAAAAGAAAATTGACACGAGAATTTCAAAACGATACTGTTGTGAAAGATGCAGGAACCGTGGAGTCAAAAATTGAAAACACTCCGTCTGCAAAAAGCAGTGACCATTGAGGGCTCTGATTTTTGGGGAAGAAAAGCATGGATCAAATTTATTCCATCCGACATCCCCGGTTGGTTTTGGCGTCCGGATAAAAATATAAAGCCAATTCCTATAACCTCACGCATCGCGGAAAACCAAAAAAATAGGATTACACTGTCTTTTTTAGGCCATAAGCTTCATGTGTATGAACACATTGGAGTTTTACGTTTTCTCGGCATTAACGGAGTAATTATAGAGTCAACTCCATGGCCTCCATATCATGGGCGACCACTCGAGTTATGGGACGCGCTCAAAACACAGTGCATCGATGGAGACACAAAACTTGCGTGGTGCACCATAAAACGAGCCATGGTTTATAAATATCCGGGCACAGAGCAAAAACGTTTAACATTCATAAGGCCGCTCGCGAGACCCACATTGCGCATTGAGATCGTCGTAGAATATAACGGTTTGGGATACAAAGAGCTTATTGTTACGCTTCCTGAAGACAAAGAAATTCTCCTGTCGGCACTTTCCGCGTACAGTCAAGGATGGCCGCGGTGGCGATACGCATTGTCGCGCGCCGCCTCTCTGTGCGGGTGGCCGCACCATAATAAAGTAGTATGGCCGCAAGAACACACTCCTCAAAAAACATTGGAGCAATTTGCGCTTCACCGGCTGGTTGATGTACTCGGTGATTTCAGCCTCGCGCATCACAAAAAACTTATCGCTGGCGTTATTATTTCAGAACGATCTGGGCATGAAGCTGACTTGGAAATAG
>CAYZKP010000117.1:0-2618 GCA_964479245.1 uncultured Candidatus Saccharibacteria bacterium
CATGCCCTTGCGGGCGCTACCACCTCAAGGTAGTGCGTCTACCAATTTCGCCACCTGCGCGTTTTAGTATCTAATATATAGTATAAAGTATTTAAAAAACAGAAAGAGCGAATGATTAGTTCGCTTTTTCTTGTATTGTTTCTTTTTCTTTCGCTTTTTCTTCCGTGACGTGCGAGACGGGTATCTCTTTATTCTGTTCAATCTTAGCGAACGCGGCAAGCAATTTCATTTTTCGCCTGATTTGGCGAGCCGGTTTTTCGCGAATGTAATAGAGTTTCGCACGACGCACTTTTGCGCGACGAACAATTTCTATGCTATCAAGGGCTGGCGAATAAAGCGGGAAAATTCTCTCAACGCCAACGCCCGAGGCAATTTTGCGTACAGTGAAAGTCGCGCCCGGCTCTTTTCCGTGTTTGCGGGCGATCACCAAACCCTCAAACGCCTGAAGCCGTACCTTGCCTTTCTCTTCAAGAATTTTTTGCCATACCCGCACGGTGTCCCCCGGTCTTATATCAAGCGCACGACGCTCTTCAATGTTTGCTTTCGTAAAAACGTTCATAGTTTTTATATGAAGGAAACTTTAACACAAGAGACCATATTAAAGCAACTGAAGCGCAGTAAGCGCATTTGTGAGGTCCTGCGGCAGTGGCGCTTCAAGACGTAACAGTGATCCGTTCAAAAGACGGACCTCAAGAATGTGCGCGTGTAGCGCGAGGCGGCCGATTGAAGGATGACATGGCCGCCCCGGAGCATAGAGACGATCACAAAGTATCGGATGCCCAATTTCTTTAAGATGAACTCTGATTTGGTGTGTTCTGCCAGTTTTTGGCGCAACAGATAAATACGAGTACAGATCCGCGCGGGATAAAACGGTAAACTCCGTGAGAGCGCTTCGCTTTACTCCCTTTGCGAAAGGACCAACTGCTCGCCGTGTAAAACTCTTTGCGCTTCTTCCAATAGGTATTTCAATGACACCCGTTTTTTGCTCCACAGAGCCATATACTATCGCCCGATATTCTTTTCGTATTTCTCTATTCTGAAATTGTTTTTTAAAAAACAAAAAAGCATCCTGGTTTTTTGCGAATAAAATGACACCTGAGGTTTCTTTATCAAGTCGATGCAGAATTCCCGCCCGATGTATCACCGTGCCGCTTGAAAGCGTGAGTGGCTCACCCACTTTTTCCATTTTAGGAAATCGCTTTATAATCCAATGCGTAAGAGTCTTTTCGCCCTCTTTCCCCGTGGGATGAACGGTAAGTCCAGGCGGTTTGTTGATCGCCAAGATATCATCGTCTTCGTAAATAAGTTCAACATCGTTAGTTTTTTGGTCGTGACCCATGTTACTTTCCGTGACGACGTTCGCGTTCAGCGAATTCTTTGATCATTGCGTTAAATTCTATTTTTGAAAAATCGGGCCAAAATGTATCGGTAAAAAAAAGTTCACTATACACAGACTGCCACGTTAAAAATCCTGATAATCGCTCCTCCCCTCCGGTACGAATAATCATATCGGGATCAGGAATTTCTTTTGTCCACAAATAATTCCCAAATTCAGATTCTGAGGCTGGCGCCTTCTTTTCTCGCACACATTGCCCTACCGCATTTAAAATTTCTGCTCTCCCCCCATAAGAAAGCGCGATCACGAATGTGCACCGCCGATTGTGCATCGTTTCTTTTTCTGCCTGCTCCATAAGTATTCGCAAATCGTTTGAAAACCGCTCGCGTTGTCCGATAAACTTAATTCGTATTCCCTCTCGGGCGATTTTGTCCAGTTCTGTTTTAAGGGCGGTCCTGAAAATATCCATCACCGCATCCACTTCTTCTTTCTTTCGATTCCAGTTTTCGGTTGACATGGCATACAGTATGACATACTGCACATGAGCTTCTACTGCCCACACGACAAGTTCATGTAATTTTTTATATCCAGCGTAATGACCTTCGGCAGTATGAAGGCCGTTCTTCTTCGCCCACCGGCGATTTCCATCCATAATAATTCCTATACACGTTGGGATCATAATTATAGAAGTGTAAAGTGAAAAACGAAAAATGTAAAATTTAAAATTGCAGCGCAAAATTAAAAATCATTAAACATCTTTTGATTTTAAAATTATTATTTTTAGCTTTGTGCTGTGCGTTTTTCAATAAAGGATTTGGAAATTTTGAAATTTTTGCGATGGTTCTCTCCAGATAACGTCAACGCGCAAAACACGTGCAAGAAACGGCCCTTTGTGCATATGTTCAATCAGTTTGTTTAATGTTTCTTCATCTCCTTGTGCAATCACACAAACGCTTCCGTCTTCTTTGTTCTCCACCGTCCCTGCAAGTGAAAGCCCGCGCGCCTTTCTTTGAACAAAATCGCGAAACATAACCGTCTGTACTCGGCCAGATATTTTGCATTGTATTTCTTTTAACATATGCGAGAGTATTTTATAAATTAATTTAGTGGCTTGCCACGAGTAAGTGACGAGCGTGACGAAAAACGAGTCGAGTGGACGGTAGAGGACTTGAACCTCTGACCTTCGCTGTGTAAAAGCGTTGCTCTACCAACTGAGCTAACCGTCCCTGATGCCCTCGGAGGGAATCGAATCACCACCAACACCTTAGAACAGCGCTGCATT
>CAYZKP010000118.1:0-2537 GCA_964479245.1 uncultured Candidatus Saccharibacteria bacterium
AGGATTATTGAGCATGATAAATCCCGTACCGAAGATTGTTTTGACAGGTGGACCATGTGGAGCAAAAACGAGCCTGCTTACATATGCACGTGAAAAACTGCCCGGCTATGGAGTGTGGGCCTTTACTCCTCCAGAAGTTGCATCTGAATTTTTTACAAACGGCGTAATGCCCGATAAATATCTCGGAACACCCTTTAGCACAAGCGGACTATCGGGAGCACAAATTCAGGCATTTATATTTGAAGAAATGCTGCGCAAAGAAGCTTTGTACGAACGGATCGCGCATCGATCTCGAGCCCACAAAAAAATCATTCTGTCCGACCGAGGCCTCCTCGATCTCGGATGCCCTACGTACTGTCCGCCAGACATTTTTGATGTGCTACTTGATGAACACGGCCTCACCAGAATGTCTGCCGGGGAACGCTACAGGGCGGTCATACACATGGTCACTGCGGCAAGGGGCGCTGAGGCATTTTATACACTTGCCAATAATCCTGCGCGCACAGAATCTCCCGAGAAAGCACGCAAAATAGACAATGAGCTGATTGTCGCATGGACGAGTTCAAATCATTCGCACTTTCGCATTATCGACAACAGCACAGATTTAAAAGGAAAATTGCAACGCGCGCTCAAAGAAATATGCGTCGCGCTCGGCATCCCGGTACCCCTTGAAATTGAAAGAAAATTTCTTGTAGAACCGCCCGCGCTTTCACACATTGTGGTTCCGATCGCTTCTTCAGAAATAGAGCAAGTATATCTTATTTCTAAGGACGGGGAAACAGAACGACGAATTAGAAAACGTTCGTGCGAAAACTCGGCATCCTACACACAGACACAAAAAAAACACATCCGTTCCCGTGTTCGAGAAGAAACGGAACTGCCGATTAGCGCGGCAACGTATCTTAAGGCGCTTGCGTACGAGCGAGACATGCGTTTTAACATTATCAAGAAGCGGCGATTTTGTTTCCCATACGAAAATCAATATTTTGAACTTGATTGTTTCTTTAAACCAGAACGGCACGCAGGAATATGGCTTCTTGAAATTGAACTTACCGAGGAACAACAAGAAGTTAAACTTCCACCATTCTTGAAAGTAATAAAAGAGGTAACAGATGATCCAGCATTCAGCAACAGAGAACTCGCGCACGTGAAATAGAAAAAATATTTAAATTCAATCAAAAAGCCCATGCGGGCTTTTTTCTAATTCTAAATTACGAAAAGTATTTAAAAACTATGGAGGAAACGAATTTGAGTATACATGATTTACCAAAATTTCCCACGTCTGCTTTGATTTTTCAACTGCTTCTTTCCAGAGCGAGTGAGTAGAGTTGATGTACTGCGTCGCCCCTCCATTTCCACTTGGGTAGTCCATTGTGGAATAAGCAATTCTGTCTTGAGAAAATCTCCAATAGGTAACCCGAGACCCTTTTCCTTGAGCAATCCTCTCTTCAAGAGTCCACTCGTAGAGTCCATGTGAACTATCGTATGAGATTGGAACAAAGTATGCGACGATTCCAATCTGATGTGGTCTGCCAACCTGCAATATTTTTCTCGGATAATGGGTCTTCGTCGCCCAAACAACATCAAAAAAGTCAAAATGGGAGAATACCGCACTCACTTGTGCTTCCGTAGGAAAATATTCCTTTTGTTCTGCCTCGGTTGTCTTGGGTAGAGACGGAGGTACCCAAACTGTGGTCTCGTCAATCGGGGTACTGGCTTGCGTGTTCGCATAAGACGCATGAAAATGACCAAGCGTAAAAATGAAGAAAAAGGCCAAAAGGATACCGAGTCTCACGTTGTCCTCCTCTCATTCACCTTCTGATGTAGGACGTTTGTGAAGGTTCGTATAGTCTGTGAATATTTTATAATTTAAAATGCCTTTTGTCAAGCTTGTTTTTATTAATGCCGGTGTAGCATAAGAATATACATTAATAGTTTAGAGTGTAGTAAGTAGAAAATAGATAGGAGAGACGAAGTCTTTAATTGACAACGTTGCTACTAACTATCAATTACATTAACTACACGCTATACACCACGTATGAAATCTGTTGTTATTTGCGGCTCACAACGATACAAAGATGAAATACGAAAGTTTGTAGACTCGCTTAAGGAATTAGGCGTGCCCGTAGTATTTGAGCCTAATTTTGAAAGACAGGATAAAGACTTTACGAAAAAAGAAGAAAAAGAGCGCCTGCGCTCAAGAAGTTATCGCGCCGCGGTCCCCGCAATGGTACACGCCCACTTTGAAAGAATCCGAAAAGCAGACGTGTGCTATATTTACAACAAAGAGGGATATCTCGGGGTCAACACGACACTTGAAGTTGGGTACGCTCACGGCAAAGGAATGATCATCTATGCTTTTGAAAATGAGCAACCATATGAGGAAGGCGGAGAAATTTGTCGAGATATTCTATTTACCGAGATTATAAAAACACCAGTTGAACTTGTAAAGCGACTTGCGTAGTCGTTTTTTAATTTTAAAACTGTGATATAGTGCTTCCTAGAATACTGGAAACGGTGGAGCTTTAAACCACATG
>CAYZKP010000119.1:0-2532 GCA_964479245.1 uncultured Candidatus Saccharibacteria bacterium
TTAGTAAATTTTTAAGCGACGTTGCGCTCGCCTCCGACCAAGATTCACTCGACGGAGCAAAAAATGGTGTGCGCTTAATGACGGTGCATGCCGCAAAAGGGCTTGAATTTAGACATGTGTTTGTGACGGGACTTGAACAAGGGCTGTTCCCCCATGAGCGTATCTACGGCGAGAAAGATTCCGAGGAAGGGGAAGAGGAGGAGCGCAGACTATTTTACGTTGCCCTCACGCGCGCAAAAGAAAAATTATATTTGTCGCTTGCAGCGCGCCGCATGCTTTTCGGAGCTACATATAATTCTCCGCCGTCTGAATTTTTATATGACATACCGCCCGAGCTTTTGGAACATGAACATTTTTTGGGGGAAAGGGAAAAAGAATACATTACATTTGAATAACCCCCATTACTGGAATACGAGGCATTAAGCCCCGCGGCAAGACTGCGGTGCATTCAAATAACGAGGTAAAAAGAGTTGACCCCGTAGTAAAAATGCGCGTCGCACAAAGTGTTGTCCTACGAGAAGCAGGCCGGTGCGCATTACTACCACGGGGTTGACAGAGCGTATATGCAAGATACGCTAGGATGAGAGTTGAGAAGGCGGTATTTCCATGCGAAAATACCTTTGCGCTGCGATAGCTGCCATATTTCTTTATGGATGTGGAGATGCTCCGCAGACAAAAATCTCCCAATCAATAGAGAAAACTCCCGAAACGCTGAGAATTGAAAAGTTAGAGCAGAAACTGCAGGATGCGACACAAAAATTGGACGCGTTTGAATCACAGAGAGCATTACAAGACGCAGAACTTGCGGGCCAGTTACATGCTCTGCGGGAAGAATTAAAAAATGCGCGCGAAGAAACAAAAAAAATCGCCTTAGCAGGAGGAAAAAACAGAGCGGCCGTAGAGCAAACACTCAAAGGACTTGGGGAGACACACACGAAACTTTTGGAACAAATTGCAGAATACCAAAGACTTTTTTTGCGACAGGCGCTTAATAGCGAGCGCACACAGCTTATTGCCCTCCTCAAAGAAGAAGGATTCCAAAAATTCAACGTGCCCCTTGGCCAGTTAACACGAGTGGAGAAAGATCATATTAGCCAATGGATTAGATATTTTATTGCTCGACACGAACAACGATTAATCTTTACGCCGGAAGAACAAGAACTTAATAAATACGAAACACGAAAAGCGCTGGCGCACACGGCAGTTAAGGAACGTTGGTCTGAAATAAAAAAATGGTTCCCGTACGATGGTCAACGCTTTATTGACGGATTGTTGCCATAGCGAATATAAAAACCTGTTGCGGCATATGTGCCGCTTTTTTGTTGGCAATCAGGAAAACGCCGTGTTAGGGTATGCGGTATGCATGCAAAAAAATCTTTATGGACTAATTCTGCTTCGCAGAACGTCCGAGCCAAAAAGGCCTTAGGACAACATTTTCTCACGTCCGGATCCGTTGCAAAAAAACTTGTTGACTCGGCGAGCGTCACTTCAGACGATATTGTTGTTGAAATTGGACCAGGAAAAGGAATGATAACGAATTTCTTGCTTCAAAAAGCCAGTTGCGTTATCGCCGTTGAAAAAGATAAGCAGATGATTGAATACTTGAAAGAAAAATTTTCTCAAGAAATCTCCTCGCAAAAATTAATTCTCGTTCACGACGACATTCTTAACTTCAAACCACAAAATTGGAAATTGGAAATTGGAAATTGGAAATTGATCGGCGCTATTCCATATTACATCACCGGAGCACTGCTTAAAAAAATTTTGTCAGAAATAAATTATCCAAGCACCATCGCCCTTATCATTCAAAAAGAGGTTGCGCAACGTATCGTTGCCCGCGACAACAAGGAAAGCATTCTTTCGATTTCTGTAAAAGCATACGGAGCACCTCATTATATAGAAAAAGTTCCCAGAAAATTATTTTCTCCAGAACCAAACGTTGATTCGGCTATTATTTCCATACAAAAGATTTCAAAGAAAAATTTTGAAAGCGTATCTGAGAAAAAATTTTTTACAGTTCTCAAATCGGGGTTTGCGCACAAACGGAAAATGCTTAAAAAAAATTTGGAGTCTGTATTTCCAAAAGAAAAAATCGCCGACATATTTTCATCATGTTCCATACAAGAAAACGCCCGATCAGAAAATCTTTCGCTTGCAGATTGGAATTGCGTTGCTCTACAATCAGAAACTATTTAGAGGTTCCTATTTTCAAAATCACGTTACCCGTCCCAATCGGAGTATCGCAGGGTAAAAAACTGCTTATGAAGCATGTTTGAGAAGAGCTATCAATCCCTAAAACCCATCGGCCGGTATTAATAGAGCCATATGCGTAAACCCTTGATTTCCCTGGTATATACATAAGACTTTTGGCTCGGGGCGGGCCAACATGGATAAGACGAGCTCCAGGGGGACAATGACAATTTATAATACTTAAAATACGCCCTCCAAAAACGCTCGCAGCAAACGCTGTTCTTTCGACTAATAATAGGCCTGAAAGTACTAAAAGAGCGGTAAAAAAAAAAAAAAAATCGT
>CAYZKP010000120.1:0-2515 GCA_964479245.1 uncultured Candidatus Saccharibacteria bacterium
AATTATGCGCTTGATATAAAAGCTATTGAATCAGCAATTACAAAAAAAACAAAAGCTATTATTGCTGTATGTCTCAACGGAATCATACCGGAAATAAATTATATTCAAGAGATAGCAAGAAGGCACAATTTATATTTGATTATTGATGCCTCTCATGCTGTGGGATCAACATATAAAAATAAACAAATTGGGGTTTTGGGTGATTTAATATGCATCAGTTTTAGTTTTACTAAACCACTGGGAGGATACGGCGACGGTGGCGTCCTTGCAACCAACAATCCAGAGTTTGCTCAAAAAATAAATGCAAGCAGAATATACGGAGCAGCCTCAAAGGATACAATATATTCTCAAAATCTTATTATTGGTATTGCGAGCAGATTACATCCGTTACAAGCAGTCGTTTTAAATCAAAAAATGCCTTTTTGGAATAAGTGGATTAACCAGCAACGAGAAAATTATGCACAATATCAAAAATTGCTTACCGGCATTGGAGATATTGAATTCGCAAATTTAAAAAATATAGAGACTAATTATAATGGCTATCGCTGTTTAGTCTTAACAAAAAAACGAGAAGCATTGATGCAATTTTTGTCTAAACACGGCGTACAAACTTATTCTCCATATGCAATACCCCTTCCGTATCTTCCAGCATTTCGCCATTTAGGCTATACATGGGGGAACTTTCCAGTTGCGGAAAAGATTGCTCAAAGAGGAGTTGTTTTGCCAACGCATTTTAATCTATCTAAAAATAAAATTCTTAATATTATCGATTTAACAAAAAAATTTTATTCCTCTATCGCAAAATGAGCTCAATAAACTACAATAACGAAAAAAATTTGAAAGTGTATAAATTTTGGAAGAAAAAATCTAAAAATTGGCATCTACTCGGTACGCCGTGGAGACCGTCTATAGGAGATATAGAGTGTTATAAATCATTATCGCAAAACAAATTATCAGGAAATATACTAATCCTCGGGGCTACACCGGAGATACGAGACCTTGTTGCACAATATTACGCATTTCAGCCTCAAAAACCTGTTGTTGTGGATTTTAGTGCGCAGATGCTACAAAACATGACGACATTAACACAGCGCGTGAAATCTGAAAATGAAATCTGGGTACAATCACATTGGCTAGACGCTCCACTCCCTAAAAATTATTTTGACCTGGTTATCGGGGATATGGTTTGGTGGGTGCTTACACACAGAGAACAAAAAGAAATGTCTCGAAAAATTAGAGAAGTGCTCAATGAATCTGGATTATTTGTTTCGCGATTTAAATTTCAAAACACAATCAGTAAAATACAAAAACCGGTTGAGGTTGTTAAAAAATATTTGGAGCTAATTAAAAAAAATAAAGAGCGTTCCTATGAATTTGGAGAAATGATGAAGGTCGCCTTGTTTGATACAGCAACTGATCCCATCTCGTATGAAATTAATAGCGTGAGTGTTAAAAAATTTCTTCAAAAAACAATATGGCTATTTGATAGCTTAAAAGAAAAATTGCTGCTGTTTAAGCTCGCGCAATCAATTCAGAATGCACCACCAACAGCTTTTATTAATCAAGCTGAGCAAGTTGTGATGTCCATATTAACCAATGATTTTGAGCTCGCACACAGAAAGACCGCTGATGATTATGAATCAGGGTTTTTTCCCGTTCTCTGTTTTAAAAGAAAAAATACGGAAATTTAATAAAATCTTGAATTTAAATTTCTTCAAACGCGGGGATGATGGAGACGGTGACGCTTTGACTTAAATTTCCGCCTTCATTTTGACATGTGAAGATAAAGACACTTTGTTGTGTGAGTGGACCTGATGAGGCGGAGCCTGAAATTGTGTTTTGAGAAAAACCGCCGGGACCAGTGACTGCACAGCTGTCAACATCTGTCGCAGACCAAGTGATGAGTGAGGAATTGCCAGAACGCACCTGTGTTGGGTTTGCAGAAATACTTAATCCCGGATGAAGCACGGCCACCCCTACAGACGAAGACAGCGTTGAGGGAGAATATGTGCTTGGATTGTAATAACAAATGAGACTATAGGATGTATCTGATGTGGGACATACAGATTGAGAGCCAGACGTTGCGCCACTGGTTGAAAAATTAAGCCCATCGCAACTTGTTGCCGATGAAGCGCTCCATGTGAGATTTGTGCAACCTCCTTGATTCACTGCGCCGCTACTTCCGGAAAACGCAGGAGGAGGCGGTGTCGGAAGAGAAGGTTGGGAAGGCGGAGGACAAACATATTGTCCAGATTCACCTTGGAATGGATCAAAATAGCAACCGGGTTGACCAGAACCTGAACCGCCTGATGCAGGAATAACAACACCTCCCTCTGCGCCTCGTGGAGAAAGTGAAGCGATACCAACTTCAACCGAATGGCCATTCGTGTTTTTTTGAGATGTCAAAATACCTCCTGCAAAAAATATGCCGACAATGACTATAAGAGTTAGAAATTGTTTGAAATCTTTGTTGTGTAAAAAATCTCTCATACCATTATTATATCTCGTGTCTAGA